>NZ_WPCD01000125.1:0-10943 GCF_009741955.1 Halogeometricum sp. CBA1124
GACGGTGCACGTTCACGCTCGACGCCTGCGAGTACGCGTGGATTCGCGGCGACAGGCGGGGCCAGCGAGTGCCACTCGGCCGGCCCTGAGACTGGCCCCGTGCGGTCGTCCGCTGTCCGCGGTCAGCGGTCCGCGGGACCGATGCCGACCGACGCCGGCGCCGGCGCTCGTGGTGACTAAAATCGAGAGCGAGAGAGAGAAAGACCGCAGGTGTCGCGGAACCGCGGCGGACCGCGGACGCTACCGAAGGCGCGCGGAGATGAGTTCCTGGAGGTCCTCGCGGAACTCGTCGACCGCTATCTCCTCGAGGACGGGAACGAAGAAGCCCTCGACGAGCATGTTGCGCGCCTGCAGCGGCGGGACGGACCGAGAGGTCATGTAGAACAGGTCCTCCTTGTCGACCTGTCCGACCGTCGCGGAGTGCGACGCCTCGGTGTCGTGGTTGTGGATGATGAGCTTCGGCGACGCGTCGGCCTCGGACTCGTCCGACAGCATCAGCGTGTTCTCACGCTGGTACGAGGAGGTGTTCCACGCGTCGCGGCCCACGTCCTGCACGCCCTCGTAGACGGAACGCGCCTCGTCGTCGAGGACGCCGCGCGTCACGAGGTCGGCCGTCGTGTTCTCGGCCTTGTGCCAGACACGCGCGTTGAGGTCGAGGTGCTGGTCCTCGTGGCCGAAGAACGCGCCGACGATCTTCGTCTCCGAGGAGTCGCCGTTCAGTTCGGTCTCCACGTCAGAGCGGGTGAGTCGAGAGCCGATGTTGCCCTCGATCCAGTTGATCGTGCCGTAGACGCCGGCGTCACCGCGCTTGAGCGTGTAGTGGTACGTGTCCTCGTCGAGGTTCTGCAGCGACCCGTACTGGACGTACGAGTTCTCGCCGGTCGCGACCTCCACGATGTTCGAGAAGTACCGCGCGCCCTCGACCGAGTCGCCGCTGTCGATTCGCTCCAGAATCGTCACGGAGGAGGAGTCCTCGGTGACGACGAGCGTGTGGCTGAACAGCGACTTCGAGTTCATCTCGGCGCGGACCTTCACGTCCTCGGCGTCGACGCCCTCGGGCACGTAGATGAACGTCCCCGTGGTGAACAGCGCCGCCGAGAGGGCGGTCAGGTAGTTCGACTCGGGGTCGACCGTCCGACCGAAGTTCGCCTCGACGAGGTCGCCGAACTCCTCGACGGCCTCCGTGAACGGGAGGACGTGGACGCCCTCGTCGGTGACGCGTTCGGTCTCGTCGGACTGGTTCAGCGGGTCGACGAGGTCCTCGAAGTCGAGCGCCTCGAGGTTCGTCCAACGGCGGCCGGGCGTCTGGATGACGTCGGGCAGGTCCGCGTCGTCCAGCGCCGCGAGGGCGCTCAGACGGCGCTCGAGGAGCCACTCCGGTTCGTCGCGCTGTTCGGATATCTCTCGTACCGTCTCTTCGGACAGGTTCGCTGGTAGCTGCGCACTCATGTTATCCGAGACTACCCTCCATCTCCAGTTCGACCAGGCGGTTGAGTTCGACCGCGTACTCGATGGGCAGTTCCTCCGTGATCGGCTCGATGAAGCCCGAGACGATCATCTGCTTGGCGTCGTCGTCGTCCAGACCGCGCGACTGGAGGTAGAAGATGTCCTCGTCGCCGATCTTACCCACAGTGGCCTCGTGGGCGACGTCGACGGTGGACTCGTTGATCTCCATGTACGGCATCGTGTCCGAGGTCGACTCGTTGTCGAACATCAGCGCGTCACACTCGACGGCCGTCGAGGAGTTGCGCGCGCCCTCGGAGATGTGGACGAGGCCGCGGTAGTTCGTGCGGCCGCCGTCCTTCGAGATGGACTTCGACTCGATGGTAGACTTCGTGTTCGGGGCGTTGTGGTACACCTTCGCGCCGGTGTCGATGTTCTGTCCCTCGCCCGCGAACGCGATGGTGATGTGGTTGTCCGACGCGCCGCGACCCTTGAGGATCGAGGCGGGGTACAGCATCGTCGCCTTCGAGCCCATGGAGCCCGAAATCCACTCCATGCGGCCGTTCTTCTCGACGATGGCGCGCTTGGTGTTGAGGTTGTACGTGTTCTTCGACCAGTTCTGCACGGTCGAGTACTGCACGTGGGCGTCCTCGCCGACGAACACTTCGACGCCACCGGAGTGCAGGTTGAACGCGGAGTACTTGGGTGCCGAACAGCCCTCGATGTAGTGGACCTCGGAGCCCTCCTCGGCGATGATGAGCGTGTGCTCGAACTGGCCCATCCCTTCGCTGTTCATCCGGAAGTACGCCTGCACCGGCATGTCGACCGTCGTGTCCTCGGGGACGTAGACGAACGACCCGCCGGACCAGATGGCGCCGTGAAGCGCGGCGAACTTGTTGTCGCTCGGGGGGACGCACTTCGTCATGAAGTACTCCTTGACGAGGTCCTCGTGCTCCTGGACCGCCTGGTCCATGTTCATGAAGACGACGCCCTTCTCCTCCCAGCGCTCCTGCATGTTCTGGTAGACGACTTCGGACTCGTACTGCGCACCGACGCCCGAGAGCGCGTTCTTCTCGGCCTCCGGGATGCCCAGTTTGTCGAACGTGTCCTTGATGTCGTCCGGCAGGTCCGTCCAGTCGTCGACGCCGCCGCGCGTCTCCACGTCGGGGCGGATGTACGGGACGATTTCGTTGACGTCGACTTCCGAGAGGTCCGGCTGGCCGGGCCAGTCGGTCGGCATCGGCATCTCCTGGAAGTGCTTCAGTGCGCGCAGACGGCGCTGGAGCATCCACTCGGGTTCGTCTTTGTCCTCGGAGATGACGCGAATCGTCTCCTCGGTGAGGCCCTTGTCGGCCTGGAACGACGACTTCTGCTCCTTCTTGAACTCGAAGCGAGCTTCAGTGTCCGTCTCTTTGAGGTGGTCTTGATCTGAACTCATTGTGTGTAGTGTGTGTTTGCGGTTCGTTTCTTATGAGCCTGTGCGTAACTGGTTCCAGTTACGCGGCCTCGTACACTTCCTCGCGGACCCAGTCGTACCCCTTGTCCTCCAACTGCTCTGCGAGGGAGGCGTCGCCGCTCTTGACGACTTTCCCGTCGAGCATGATGTGGACGTGGTCGGGTTCGACGTACTCGAGGATGCGCTGGTAGTGAGTGATCTGGAGAATGCCCGTGCCCTGTTCGTCGCGGAGGGCGTTGATACCCTTCGAGACGTCCTGTAGGCGGTCGATGTCCAGCCCGGAGTCGATCTCGTCGAGCACCGCGATGGACGGTTCGAGGATGGCGGCCTGCAGCACTTCGTTCTGCTTCTTCTCGCCGCCGGAGAACCCGGCGTTGAGGTACCGCTGCATGAACTTCTCGTCCATGTCGAGCTGCTCCATCTTCTCCTTCAGGAGCTGCTGGAACTCGGCGACGCCGACTTCGCCCTCGTCGGCGGGGCCTTCCATCGGCGAGGTGTCGTAGCCCGAGTCCTCGTCGTCGGCGTCGGCTTCCTCGGCCTCGTCGTCCTCCTCGAAGAGCTCCTCGCGCTCTTCGATCTTGGCGTTGAGCGCCGTGCGGAGGAAGTTCGTCATCGTCACGCCCTCGATTTCGGCGGGGTACTGGAAGCCGAGGAAGATACCGAGCGCGGCGCGCTCGTTCGGCTCCAGGTCGAGAAGGTTCCACGTGCGTTTGTCCTCCGGAATGTCGAACTCCTCGCCGAACTCGTCGTCTTCGAGGTGGAGGAGAATCTCCCCGTCGGTCACTTCGTACACGGGGTGGCCGGCGATGATCTTCGCCATCGTCGACTTCCCGGATCCGTTCGGGCCCATCAACGCGTGAATATCGCCAGAGTTGACTTCCAGGTCGACGCCACGAAGAATCTGTTCACCGTCTTCCTCCGCGACTTCCGCGTGGAGGTTCTTGATTTCGAGTGTAGCCATTGTTGTCTCGTTGCCTCGTACAGGAATCGAAGGGTCTCCCACCCATAATGGTTACGCATTCACAACCGCTCGCTTTACTGCAGAGAAAATATATTTGGGTTTCAGAAAGGCGACTGTCGGCTCACCCGACGTACCGTCGACGCGTTCAGCCGGCGAATCGCGGCGTGAACAACCGGTTCGAGCGATATCTCGCGCTCACATGAAGCTGCCGAGCCCGGTCTGCTGTTGCCCCGACTTCACCTCGTCCCACGACATCCCGAGCGCTTCGATGATGCGCGCGATGGGACCCTTCAGCGTCTTGTCGAGCATCGTCTCCCAGTCCACCTCGAACGCATCGGGAACCTGGTCGGCGTACTCGAAGCAGATGACGTCCGGGTCACGTTTGAACTCGCCGTACAGGTCGTCTCGTTGCGGGTCGAACCCCTCCTCGCTCTCCATCCGGCGGAACCACGAGGGGTGCACCTTCGCCAGATAGAGTCGCTTCGGCTTCGACCCCCGCCCGAAGTTCGTCCCGAGGAACGCGTTCGCGTACATCGCCCCGCGGACCTGCGCCGTCGCGGTGTCGTACGCGTCGAGGCGCTTGCCGATGCCGCCGGGGATGCCCACTTCGTCCAAGGGGAGGTTCCCCTCCTGGAAGTCGGCGATGACCTGATGGACGTAGTCTTTGATCTCCTCGTGGTCCTCGCCGTAGACGATCATCTCGATGACGTTCTTCTGGACTTCCTTCGTTATCTGGGCGATGTCGGAGCGCTTGTACTCGAAGCCCGTGATGTCGATGTCGTCGACGTCGTTGCCCTCCTTCCAGACGATGTGGCCCGCGTAGCGCTTCTTCTTGCCCGCCTGGAAGAAGCGGCGGTAGAGCTTCTCGAACTCGATCTGGAAGCGGTGTTCCTCGCCCGCCTCCAGGTCGACGCCGAGTTCGTCGCGCGCGAAGTCGTCGTAGGCGGCGTTGATGTACTCCTCTATCTCGAACGACTGCTCGATGGCCTCCTCCTTCGACACGTCGGGGCCGAGTTCGAGCATGACGGAATCCGTATTGTGCAGGACGATGCCCCCGACCCCGTCCACGAAGTTCTCGTTGTCGGCGACGCTGAGGTCGTAGACGTAGCCGTCGTGTTCGACGTCGGTGAGGACGGGGTCGCGTCCCGTCCGGTAGTAATCACAGGTCCGAACCGTGTAGGAACCTTTCGAGTCCCGGTACTTCAGCGAGTGTTTCCGTTCACGCTGAGTGAGGAGCATCGACAGGCCGGCGGCGAGTTCTCGACTCGTCGTCTCGAAGTCGAAGTTCCGAGCCGCGTACTCCTCGGAGTAGCGAGGGAACTCGCGCGAACCGTCGCCCTCGACCATCACGTCGATGAACAGTGTTTGCAGGTCGTCCGGAAGGTGGAAGACGAACGACGGAACGCGCTTGCCGCGAGAGGTCTGTCCGGCGAACTCGCGGAAGAAGACGGCCGCGAGTTCGTTCATCATCTGTAGCTTGAGCGTTCGGTCGTCGTACGACGTCGATTCCTCGCCCGCGGTCGTCTCGTACGACGTGGTTCGCTCCGGTCTGACGTCGCTCTCGACGATGCCGGCATCGACGTTGTCGAACAGACGGAGGTAATCCGCCTGCAACTGCTCCAACCACTCTCGCCTCGATTCGGCGATACTCGCCCCGTACCGACTGTCGGTCGTCTCGGCGGTCGACGCGCTTCCCTCGGTGACGTACGCCGCGAGGAGTCGAACCAGTGCGCGCCCGTCTTCGCTCGACAGGTCGACGTACCGCTCGACTTTGACCGTCTTCGACTGGTCTCGCTGGTGTTCGTGGCCGAACCAGACGTACTCGTCGTCGGCGTGGACGCGTTTGACCTTCGTCTGCGCGTGCTCGCGTCCGACGCTTCGGCCGTCCTCGTACTCCCGTTCGTATCCGTCGAGAACGTCGTAGACGTCGATAGTCTCCACGGTGTCGACGCTCGGGACCCCGTCGACTCGGAGCGGTTGGCTCACGTCTTCGGGGGGCGCCTCGACGAGTCCATCACCGCCGTCGACGACGTACGAGTGATCGTGAGTCGTCGTCGATTCACCGAACTTGTGCTGGAGTTTGACGACCGGTTTGTCCGTCTCGTGCCTGATCGCCTGCTCGATGGGCTTCCACTCGGACACGCCCTCGTCGTTCACCGAGAGCGCCTCCCACCCGTCGAGTTCTCGCCGGTCCTTCCCGACGGAGGCCGTCGCGACGGGGCCGCCGTCGGCCGTGATGAGCAGTTCACCGTCCGCGCTCGCCGTGCCCGTCTCGAACAGCGTCTCGATCGGGAGGACCCGAACGCGGCCGTTCGGGTCTCGAACGACGACGGGCCGGTCGCCGGTCACGCTGTCACCGTACGCGACAGAATACCCCATCTCGCTGGCCGTCTCGTCGGTGTAGTCGATGACCTCCCGACCGGTCGCCGTCACGGCCGCGCCCATCTCCTTGTCGTACAGGCGGAAGCGGTCCCAGCCCAGCACGCCGTACAGCGAGTTCATGATGACCTTCACCGCCCCCTGCTGGCGGTCGAACTGCTCGTACGCCGAGGTGCCGGGGTCGTGGTCGTTGCGGAGGCGCTTCTTCTCCTCGCGTTCCGCGAGGAGTTCGTCCACCATCTCCCGGATGATGCCGTCCGGTTCCTTCCGGAAGTGCGTCCCGTTGGGCGCGCGGAACGTGTCGCCGTCGTAGGACTCGGGGTCCACCTTCGTCTCCGGCGACGCGTTGATGGTCACCATGCACATCGGGTACAGCGACTTCAGGTCGAGGACGGTGACGTTCTCCTTGACGCCCGTGATGGGGTCGAAGACGGCCCCACCCTCGTAGTCTTCGGACTCCTGTTGGCCCTTCGAGGGGAGGGCGAACTCGCCGTGGACCTTGTGCAGGACGTAGATGTCGACGGTGTCGCCGGGCGTCGGCGCGTCCTCCAGTTTACACCCGACGAACGTCCGCACCTCGTCCCAGAACGCGATGACGTCCTGCTTCCTGTCGATTTCGACGCAGAGTTCCACGTCGCGGACGTTGTACTCCAGCAGTCGCCGGGGGTCCTGTTCCCACAGGTCGCCGATGCTGCCGGAGTAGCGCTCCTTCCCCACGTCGAGTTCGAGTTCGCCGACGGCGTCCAGTCGGTACGACTCCAACTCGGTGAACTGCGTGCGCTTGTAGGCGTACAGCAGGTCGAACACGACGCGGCCCTTCACGTCGGGGCCGCCCCACCCGCTTCGCCACACCTCGCCGACGCGGGAGAGGCGGTCCGGGTCCAGGTCGTAGTCCGAGGACGGGTCCACCACGTCCAGTCTGTCGAGGAAGTACGGCATGTCGAAGTCCTCGAAGTTCCACCCGGTGAGCACGTCGGGGTCCGTCTCCTCGATGTAGCCGACGAACGCGTCGAGCATCGCGTCCTCGCGGTCGAACGCGCGTATCTCCACGTCGGTGTCGTCGTCCAGCGGTTCGTAGTCGCCGAGGTCCGTCGGCGACTCGACGCCGTCGCCTGCCTCGGGCGCGTTGTAGAGCCACGCGACGTACTCGTCGCGGTAGGAGTCGTGGGAGGTGAGACAGACGATTGGCTCCTCGCCCTCCTCGGGGAAGCCCGACCGGTCGTCCACCTCGATGTCGAACGTGTTCACGCGGAGGTCCGCGTCCACGTCGATGGGGACGACTTCGTCGTGCGGCACCTGAATCGACCCGTCGTCGAGTCGGCGCGCGGGGACGCAGATGCCGCTCTCGATGTCCTTGTCGATGAGCAGGCGGTTCGGGAAGAGGATGTCCGCCTCGTAGTGTTCGAACTGGTCGCGAATCTGCCCCACGTCCCGCGGCGTCTGCGTGCAGATCTTCGTCAGTTCCTCGCCGCGGATGCTCTCGTACCCCTCCTCGGTCCGGGTGATGACCGCCTCGTCGAGGAGTTCGTCGTCCAGCGTGTCCGTCGGCGCGTAGAAGTAGGGCTCGAAGCCGAGGACGCGCACGTGTTCCGTCTCGTCGTCGCGGGTGCGTCCGAAGACGTGGACGACCGGGTACTCGCGGCGACCGCTCCCCTCGATGGTGTAATCGACCTGCGTGACCGCGAGTTCGACCGTTCCGTCGGCGTCGGGGAACTTGATGTCCTCGGCGTCGAGACGTCCGAGACGTGTTGGCTCCCGTTGCCGGCGACGTGTTCGGCCTCCGCGTCCGGCCGCACGCCGTCGGCGTCGTCGCCCCCGCCCCAGTTGCCGTCCGTGAGCCCTGCCTGCTTCATGCGGTTGCGTTCGGCACTCCGCGGTAAAAGCTTCGGCCTTTCGCCCTTCCACCACGGGCCGAACCACTATCGTTAGGGCGGCAATATCTGTCAGAAAAAAGAAGGTGCGCATACGCAACACATTTAGTGTGCCAACTCATACCACAGGTTGCAACATGACCGACCACGCGAATTCGAAGCGGCCGGATCGGTCGCCTGCCACGCAGTCGCCGGCAGGCGAGGCGAACGGACTCGACGACGTCGAGTCCTACGAGGTCGAGGGTGGGGTCGTATTCTACGACCCGCAGAACCCGCTCGCGTGGGTCGAGACGACTCGAACCATCACGCTGAAAGAGTACCTCTGAGAAGCGCTCGAAACGAACTGCTTTTCGTCGGCCCGCCCGTCCCCGCGGACGTGCCGCGCGATTCCGACGCCTGGCCCGACGAACCCGACGAATCCGACCCCGAGGACCGATGGGGCGACCCCGAGAACGACCTGGTGAACGTCCCCTCGGTCGGCGGCGAGGGCGACGAGGACGACGACGGCGACGAGCAACCGGTCGAAATCGACAGCGAACTCGCCTCGACGTTCTGGGCCGTCGTCGTCCTCGTGAACGTCGGCGTCGCGGGCGTCAGTCTCGGCGCGATGTTCGCGTACTTCCGCGGGAACTTCCTCCTCGGCGGGGGTGCGGCCGTCGTCGGTGTGCTCGCTCTCGTCCGCGCGTACTACTCCTACCGAGGCTACAAAGCGGGTGACGCGGCCGACGCAGACGAGACGGACAGCGACGGCTGACCCCCGGAGCGGAACGCCTATTCCGCGCTCGGCCCTCGGGACGACCATGCAGACGGTCCGCGACGACGACGGCAAGCGCTACGTCCTCGTCAAACGCTCCGGCGACTCCAGTCGCGTCCGCGACCCGGCGACGGGCGAAGAGCGATACCTCCCGAACGACGACCTGACGTTCGAGGGCGTCTCACCGCTGGTCGCCGCCGCGTCCGGCGTCGCCGACCCCGTCCGACGAGCCGTCACCGCCGTCCACGACGAACGCTCGCTCGGCCTCCTCGTGGAACTGGTGGACCGCGACGCGGTGTCGGTGGTGGCGTTGCTGGACGCCTACGACCTCTGTGAGTCCGACCTCCACGGCCTGCTCGGCGAGTTCCGCGCGGCCGGGCTCCTCACGGAAACGACTGTCCACGGGGAACGCGGTTACGCCGCCACCGAGGCGGCGAGAGAGGCAGTCGACGCCCTCCGCGGCGGGTCGAAGTAACTCCGGTGGCGCGGCCGTTCAGCGACGTCACCGCCCGCCGCCTCGGCCGCACGCGAACGCCTCGAACCTCGGCCCGGGCGCTCAGTCGTCCGCGAGCGACTCCGCCGCGACGAGTGCGTCGGGGTCCTCCTGCCGTACGGACGACCGGTTGCTCGTCGGGTCCTTCTCCACGGTCACGAGTTCGTCCGCCGCGCCGACGAGTTCGTCGTCGTGGCTCACGATGATTATCTGGCGGACGCCGAGGTCACGCATCTCGTCGACGAGGTCCACGAGGCGCGAGACGTGCCCCGAGTCGAGGAACACCGTCGGTTCGTCGAGGATGAGCGGCGGCATCGGCGCCGCCCCCTCGATTCCCTCCGCGAGGAGGCGGTAGATGGCGGTGCGCAGCGAGAGGTTGAACAGCGCTCGCTCCCCGCCGGACAACTGCTCGGGGTCGAGCGCCGTCCCGTCCTTCTGGAACACCGTCAGTTCGTACTCGCCGTCGAGGCGGATGCGGGAGTAGGCGTCGTTGCCGTAGACGAGTTCGAACGTCTCGTTCAGCATCCGTTCGAGCGTCTCGACGTTGCGCTGGCGGAGTTCCGCGCGCAGGTCGCCGTACATCGCCTCCAGTTCCTCGGTCTCGGCGTGAAGCGATTCGAGCGCGTCGACGCGGGCGGCGAGTTCGTCCCGGTCCTCGCGGAGTTCGGACAACTGCGCGAGTTCGCCCTTGACGCCGCCGATTTCGTTCTGGAGTTCGTCTCGTTTCTCGCGCAGCGATTCGAGTTCGTCGTCCACCTGTTCGAGGTAGGTCTCCGCCCGTTCTCGCTGCTCCGTCGCCTCCTCGACGGTCGACTCGTCCACGTCGTCGGCGAGTTCGGAGCGTCTGTCGCGCTTGTCCGCCAGTCGCTCCCGGCGTTCGTCGTTCAACTCCGCGAGGTTCTCGCGACGCTCTTCGAGACGCTCGATTTCGGACTCGGTCTCCGACAGCGTCGAACGGAGGTCCGACAGCGTGTCGAGTCGCTCCTCGGCGTCGGCGACGGATTCGAGGTCGGCTTCGAGTTCTCGGACCGTCTCGGCCGCCTCCGCGGCCGCTTCGGACTGCGTCGTCGCCGCCGCCCGCTTCTCCTCGGCCTCCGCCGCCAGTTCGTCGGCCTCCTCGCGGAGCGTCTCTGCCTCCGTCCGCCGTTCCTCGACCGTCTCCCGGGCGTCCTCGATTCGCTCCGCGAACAGGTCCCTGCTGTTGCGGAGTTCCCCGACGCGGTTCTCCGTCTCGACCAGCGACTCCGCCCGGTCGAGGCGCGACTCCAGCGTCTCGCGTCGCTCCCGGAGGTCCGACAGCGTCGCCTCCAACGCCTCGATGCGCGCCTCGTACTCGCCGATGGCGTCGACGTGCGGCGAGTCCTCGACGGGTTGCCCGCACTCGGGGCACTTCCCCTCCGCGCGCAGTTCCTCGGCCTCCGCGAGTCGGTCGCGGACGTTCTCCACCTCGGCGTTCGTCTCGGTGAGGTCGGCGCGCACGTCGGTCAGCGTCTCCCGAATCTCGTCGCGGTGCGACGCCGCCGCGCCGAGTTCGACGGGCGCGTCCTCGAACTCCGCCGTCAGCGTCTCCAGTTCGGCTTCGAGTT
>NZ_WPCD01000136.1:0-10048 GCF_009741955.1 Halogeometricum sp. CBA1124
TCGCCGTGTCGTCGCCGTCGGTGTCCACGCCGTCGCCGCCGTCGCGCGGGACGGCGACGAGGTGGTGACCGACGCCGGCGACGTGGACGAGGCCCGGTTCGGCCGCCGTGTCCGCCGCGGCGTGGCCGACTCCGGAACCGAGGTGTCGGTCGTCTCCGAACACGGCGCCGACGAGACGTACCCGCACGTCGGCGCGGCGAGCATCGTCGCCAAGGTGGAACGGGACGCGCGGATGGCCGCCATTGGCGACGACTACGCGGCGTACGGTCCGGTCGGGAGCGGATACCCGAGCGACCCGACCACGCGGGAGTTCCTCCGAACCTACGTCGACGAGACGGGCGAGTTACCCGACTGCGCGCGGGCGTCGTGGTCGACGTGCGACGACGTCCTCGCCGCCGCCGCGCAGTCGTCGCTGGCGGAGTTCTGACCGAAAAAAGCGACCGCGAATCGCGGCGACGCGGGGTCGAGGCCCGCGTCAGGACTGAATCGGTATCTCCTTCCCGGTCGTCGGTGTGCCGGTCACGACGGGAAGCGTCACCTGCACAGGATGCCGTTGTTGTACGTCGCGGTGATGTCCTCGTCCTCGACGCTTCGGGAACCGGAACCGACGGTGGTACGTCTTCGGCCGGCCGCGCGTCTCGTCCTCGCGTTCGGCCGCGACGTTCAGGATGGAGTCGTCCCACGTGACCGTAATCTCCTCGGGGTCGAACCCCGGCATCTCGACGCTCAGGACGAACTCGCCGTCCTCCTCGTACAGTTCGTAGTCGTCACTACCGGTCGCGAACAGTTGGCTCGGGAAGTCGAGACCCTGTGTCCAGGAGTTTGCCGGTCGGTCCGGAAGCAACGCTCGTCACCTCCCGAATCCACGCGAACGTTGGTTCTCGTTCGACAAAAATAGTTTCACATTTTCGAAGACGAGGCGCGGTGAAACGGACCGCGGACGTGGCGTCGTCAGCGCATCTCGTCCAACTCGACGAACGAGTCGTCTTTCGCCGATATCCACGTCGTGAGTCGCTCGTCCTCGTCTGCGTGGAGGGGGTAGACCGTACACTCGTCGGGGGCGTCGTCGTACTCGACGACGGTGCCGACCAGCGTCTCGGTCGGGAGTTCGGAAAGCGGGGCGTCGTCTGCGTCACCAGTCAGGGGGACATCAACGGACATGGTGTAGATTCGTCGTCTGCGTCGTCTCCCGCGCGGGGCGGGCAACTCGGTCTATCACTCGACACCTAGGGGTTCGGGTCTCTCCGACGAGAAACGAACCCCTACACGGTTAGGTCGTCCGCGGAGCGGAAAAAGCCCGACGAAGTCGGGACGGGCGTCCTCAGCGGTCGACGGTGGTCAGGGCGCGGAGGATGTCGCCGTACGCCGGCCGGGTGACGAGGACGCCGACGAGGACGCCGAGGATGGTGAAGATGGCGAAGCCCTGCAGGTCGCCCAGCGACAGTACTGCCAGCGGCGACATGGCGATGATGGTCGTCGCGGCGGCGGCGCCGATGACCCAGAACGCCTTCCGGAAGCGCGACTGGAAGACGCGCCGGGAGGTGACGTCGCCCTCGGCCATCACCTCGTCTGCGATGATGATGAGGTCGTCCACCCCCGTCCCGATGACGGCGATGAAGCCGGCGATGACCGAGAGGTCCAGCGGATAGCCGATGCCAGCCGCGAAGCCCAACAGGATGAGGACTTCCGAGAGGGCGGTCACGATCATCGGCGCGGCCACCTTCACGTCGTTGTAGCGGACGAACACGACGCCGCTGACGGCGAAGACGGCGACGATGCCGGTGATGAGCGAGTCTATCTTGAAGCTCTCACCCTGACTGGGCGAGACGTAGGACGTGGTGCCGCCGTCCGCGCCGGTGAGGTCGAGTTCCGCCGGGAGCGCACCCGCGCGGAGGTTGATGGCGACCTGCTGCGCCTCGGACACGTTCCGGGCGGTCAGCACGAACTGCGGGTTGTTCGCCCACGACCCACTCCGCATGTCGCTGGCGAGGCCGCCGTCCATCCCGAAGGCGTGACCACCTCGCCGTCCACGACGAGGAGGAGACACGGTTCGGTGCCGTTGGGGCTCCGGTCGTACGTACACCGGGTGCCGCCGGGTTGGGCGACGCCCGTCTGGACCATCGACTCCTGGAAGGCGGGCGCGACGGAGGACTTGATGGTGACCGGGACCGAGGGGCCCGAACTCTGTTCCTGCGCGGTGCCGATGCGCTGGAAGTCGTCCTGTTCGAGGACCACGTCGGACTGGTACGTCGTGCTGCCGTTCTGTTGGACGGGGTAGTACGCCTCGACGACGACGGTCCCGCGTTCGGAGACGAGTTGGCGGACCTCGCCGGTGTCGCGGTTCGGCACCTCGACGCGGATGAAGTGCTCGCCCGTCGCCGTCGTCACCTGCTGGACCGACCCGCCGGACAGGCCCGCCTGATTGATCTTGTCCGAGAGGATGCGGACGACTTCGGCGCGCGTCGACTCGGTGACGCCGTCGCGGACCGTCTCGAACTCGTAGCCCGACTGCTGGAGTGCGCTGCCGAACTCCTCTCGGGTGACGTTCTCGGCCGTCACCTCGACCGTGCTGGCGTTGGCCGTCTGCCGCGCGATGACGTCGGCGGAGGATGCGGCCGAGAGGTTCCCGGCGACCTTCTGTTCGACCACGCGCGTGCTGTCGTCGTCGAACTGCACGCCCTCGGCCGTCAGTCCGACGAGGGGCGCGCGGATGCGCGTCCCGCCGGAGAGTTCGAGCCCGAACTTGAGGTTCGTCGGGCCGTCGGCGGCGTTGCCCGGCGCGGCACTGCCGCCCGCGCCGCCCGCCAGCGTCGGCGAGAACAGCGCGAACGTCGAGACGAGGAGGAACACGACGAGGAGGACGACCCGCCAGTTGTCTCGGAGACTCGCCATCAGCGACCCACCCCCTCGAACTTGTACCAGCGAAGCAGGCTGAGGTTGAGCATGTAGGTGTTCATCAGGTCGGCCGCGAGACCGAACACGAGGACGGTCCCGATGGCCGCGAGCAGTTGGATGCCGAACAGCGTGGCGGTGATGGTCATCACGATCATCGCCGAGATGGAGGTGAGCGTCATCGTCACGCCGGTGCGCATCGCGCGGTAGGTGGACTCGTAGAAGTCACCGGAGCGTCGGAGGATGTGGTTGTTCAGGAGGATGTCCGAGTCCACCGAGTACCCGATGAGCATCAGGAGGGCCGCCACCGTCCCCAGCGACAGTTCGATGCCGAGGACGTTCATGAGGGCGACGGGGATGATGATGTCGGAGAACGCCGAGATGACGACGGCGACGGAGGGGACGAACGTGCGGAACATCGCGAACACGAGGATGCTCATCCCGACGAACGCGGCCGCGACGCCGCCGAGGGCCAGCAGTTGCGTGTCACCGCCGAAACTGGCCGACACGGAGGAGATGGAGCGAATCTCGAAGCCAGCGTTCTCGGCCTGTTGCTCCAGCGCGTTAGTGCCGGGGCCGGTCGACCCCTCCGCCGACTGGAAGGTGACGATGTAGAGGCCGCTCTCCGCCGGGACCGACTGAATCGACTCGGGTTCGGCGGAGAACGCCTCCTGAATCTGTTGCTGGGGGTTCGCCCCGTCGACGACGACCTGTATCTCGGTGCCGCCGGTGAACTCGATGCCCTGATTCACCGGGGCGCCAGTCGCGACGTACCACCCCGCGACGACGAGAAGTGCGACCGCCAACACAGCGAGGGGGACCGCCGCGAGTTGGCGATTCGTGTACCGGGTGTAATCGACTTCCGGTACGGTGAACTCAACCATGCGTGGCGTTGGTCATAGCTCCCGAATAAGCCTTCTTATACGGCCTCACGAGACGCTGCGAGGGGCCGAGACGCGTCACCGATGGTCGTGGGGCGTGAGACGCTTTTGTCGCTGGAACCCCTACCGACGCGTATGACAGACTCGCAGACCGACGCGGCGGCGGCAGCGAGCGACGAACTGGCCCGGCGCGTCGTCGTCTCCCACCCCGACGAACTCAGCGCGTGGGCGCGCGACCAACTGGAGACCGAGCGGTTCCGCATCTACCTCCGACGGGTGCTGGACGACCTGACGCCCGGCCACACGTGGGAGGAGTTCGTCGACGTGGGCTGTTGCGGACGCTCGCTGGACGTCCCCCTCCGCATCGAGTCCGTCGACGGCCCCGAGCGCATGGGACCGGACACCGAAATCGAGTACGCGCCCCGAGAGACGGAGGACGGCGAGATGGCCGGCGGGTGGCAGGTGCAGAGCGAGGCGGGACCGAACGCGACCACCGGAAAGGCGCGAGACGAGTAGCGAGAACGGGAGCGACGAGACGATAGCGACGAGACGGTAGCGGCGGGAGAGTGCGACGAGGCGAGGACGACGGGACGGACGGAGCGGTGACCGCGGACGGCAGCGGGGTCGCCGACGAGTCGTTTCGTTTACAGTATTGGCCGGAGACCGCCCGCGTATGAGTCGCCCTCCGCCGACGAGCGTCCTCCTCCCCACGGTCCGGTGGACGGACGCCTGCGACGACGTGGCGGCGCAACTCCGCCCCGAGGACGAACTGCTCGTGGTCTGCGACGGCGACGACGACCCGGTGGCCGCCCGCGCGGACGGACTCCCGGACGGCGTCAGACTGGTCCGCGCGGGCGACCCCGAGCGCTGTTCGGGCAAGGCCAACGCCGTCGCGGCCGGGATGGACGCCGCATCCCACGACCGAATCGTCTGGACCGACGACGACTTCCGCCACCCGCCGGACTGGCTGTCGACCCTCCACGCCGACTACGAACGCCACGGCCCGGTGAGCGAGGTGCCGTTCTTCGTCGGCCGCGACCCGCTCTCGGTGCTGGTGGAACCGCTGTACGCCCTCGGCGGGACGCTCGGCACCCACGCGGGCGACAAGGCGTGGGCCGGCGCGGTGCTGTTCGAGCGCGACGATTTGGACGCGGACGCCTTCCTGTCGGAACTCCGCCTGACGGTGAGCGACGACGGCCTGCTCTCCGAACACCTCGACGCCACGTCGCTCCGGCGGACGCGGCGCGTCCCGGTGGGCGGGAGCGTCCGGGAGTCGCTGGAGCGGCACGTCCGCTTCTCGAAGATAGTGTACCGGCACGAACCGCGCGACATGGCGGTCCTGCTCGCCGTCGGCGCGGCGCTGACGCTCGCCGGCGCGCTGTTTCCGGGACCGGTGGCCGTCCTCGCGACGCTGCTGACGGCGTTCGTCTACGCGTACTTCGGCGTGCGTCGGTGGACCGTCCTCCTGGCGTACCCCGCGATGATGCTGCAGGTACCGCTGTTCGCGTACGGGTTGGCCCGCCGCACCTTCGTCTGGGGCGGGCGACGCTACCGCTGGCCGAGCAAGTTCGACGTGCGCGTGGTCGAGTAGCGAGGAGAGAGAACGTCTCAGGGCATGTACCGGACGGCGACGACGCCGGGGGCGGCCCGAATCTCGACGCGGTTCACGCCGAGGCGGGCGGCCCGCGACAGCGTGTTCTCCTCGTCGTCGGCCACGTCGGCGACGGCCTGTTCCGTCTCCTCCTCGGGGACGGTGATGACGTGAATCTCGCCCGTCCCCGCGCGCTCTCGCCGCGTCAACTCGCCGACGGGTTGGTCGGCGGCGATGTCGCGGGAGTCGGCCGTCGGCGACTCGTCGGACAGTTCGACGGTGACGCCCCACCGCGACTCGATGTCGACCAGTCGGTACGTCACGTCCATCGGCGGGTCGGGGGCGACGACGCCCCGTACGGCGTCGTGACGTTCGACGCCGGGGTTCGACGACAGCGTGTGCACCTGCCCGCTCTCGACGTTCTTCAGCACCGCCGAGTCCTCGTCGGCGGCGGTCACGAGAAACGTCCCTTCGACGCGTTCGTCCTCGGTCATCGCCGGCGAGTACGCCGCGGGCCCTCTTGCCGGTTTCGTCCCCGTCCCGAGCAGTTAATGGGAGCGACGTGGACGCCTCCGACATGCCCGCGCTGTGGCGACTGACTCGAACGGACGGCGCCCGACGACTGTACGAGGCGTTGAAGCGCGTCGGCGTCACGGGGACGCGGATGTACCAGTACGTCGCGGACCCGCGCGACGACGCCGGGGCCGACGCCGACGCGACGGCGTCACCTTCGAGACGCGGACGCGCGAGGAGGTGGACGGCGAGTACGAGGCGTTCGCGGAACTCCTGCCGGACGAACGGGTGCTGTGCGCCGTCGACGGGGGCCGAATCGTCGGCTACCTGTTCGTGAGTCTGGACGCCCGCCACCACCTCCACCCCCTGGAGGAGACGCTTCGGTTCGACGGCGGCTACGTCCGCCGGGTGTTCGTCCACCCGGACCACCGCAACCGCGGCATCGCCACCGCGTTGGTGTCGCGGGCGCGGGAGTGGGCGCGGGAACGCGACGCCGACGCCGTCCACGCCCTCGTCGCCCTCGACAACCGACCCTCTCGGTGGACGTTCGAGGCCAACGGCTTCGAACCCCGCCACGAACACGTCTACTACCGCCTGTTCGGTCTCACCCACCGGTCGATAGAGCGGTTGGAACCCGAATAGAGCGATTGGGAGCACTCGGTGTGTATATAGATTTGTTTTTATTATATACTTCAGAGCGTAATTTTATACTCCTTCGGCCGAGTGGTGCGGGTAGAACCACGATGTCAAACGAAGGCCGGTCAGCGCGCGGCGGGTGGACCGAACGACTCGACAGGCGGGCGCGGCGGGTGGTGGCGTCGTCGACGGGCGACAACATGGTTCGACGACTCACCGTCGCCGACTGGCTGAGTCTCGCCGCCCTGTTCTGGGCGTGGGTCGGCGCGGTGCTGTTCGTCCAGGGCGAGGTGAACTGGGGCATCGTCGCCGTCCTCGTCGGGTTCGTCTTCGACAAACTCGACGGCTACTACGCCCGCGAACACGGGACGCCGTCGGCGTTCGGCCGGCAGATAGACTCCTTCATCGACATCTTCACCTACCTCGTCTCTGCCGCCCTCCTCTACCACGTCGTCATGCGCCCGCACTGGGTCGCGAGCGCCGTCGTCGGCTTCGTCGTCCTCATGTTCGGCGGTCTGCGCCTGATTCGCCACAACGACGAGGGCTTCGTCGGCGACGGCGACACGAGCTACTACCACGGGACGACGGTGGTCCACACCCACCTCGTCGTCCTCGCGAACTACTTCCTGCTGCAGTTCGTTCCGCCGTGGAACGGCTGGCTCGCCGGCCTCTCCATCGTCGCCGTCTGCCCGCTGATGACCTCCGAGTACAGGGCGCCGAAGACCGACGACGCGCACCTCCTCGTCGCTCTCGGCGGCGCCGTCACCGTCGCGCTCTGTCTCGCCATCGAGTTCGGCGTCGCATGAGACTGTTCGCGTCCGCGGCGGCGCGGCGGAGCGCCCTCCGTGGACTCGGACTCCTCGCGCTCTGTCTCCTCCTCGGCGGCGTCGCCGTCCGCGCGTACGCGCCGTTCGTCCTCGACCCCGCGTGGGTTCGCGCGACGGTGGGCGGACTCGGCCCGTACGCCGCCCCCGCGTTCGTCCTCGTGCAGGCGGCGCAGGTGATAGTCGCGCCGATTCCGGGGCAGACGCTCGGCGTCGTCGGCCTGTTCGTCGTCTTCCTGCTCCCGACGTTCCCGGACGACGCCATCTGCGCGCTGGCGGGACTGACGACGCTCCGCTTCCGGACGTTCGTCGCCCTCGTCGCCGTCGGCCGCCTCCCCACCTTCGTCCTCGTCGCCCTCGTCGGCGACGGGGTCGCCGCGGGACGGACGACGACGGCTCTCGGCGCTCTCGCCGCCGTCGCCCTCCTCTCCGCGGCCGTCTACGTCGCTCGCGACCGGTTCGGCTCGGCGGGGTCGGTGGCGGACGACGCCGGCTGACCGCGCTCAGCCGAACAGTCTGTGCGCGGCGGCGACGAGGAGCGCACCCGCCAGCGGAACCGTCCACGACAGCGCCTGCGGAATCGCGTACAGCAGCGATATCAGGGGCGCGAACGGACCGGACGCCGTCGGCCGCGTCACCGTCTCGCCGTCGAGGACGAACGTCTCGGGCATCGACGCGACCACCCCGAGGTACAGCGACAGGAGGAACAGGTAGCCCGCGACGGCGAGGGCGGGTTCGTAGCGCGGCGACGACTCGATACCGCGGCGGTGCCGCCGGGCCACCGCGAGCGTCGGCGCCACCGCCGGGAGGACGACGAGCAGACCGACGACGATGTAGAACGCCCGCGAGAGCGTCAGCGACCCGCCCTGCACCGACGCCGTCTGTCCGATGAGGACGACGAGGGCGATGACGACGAAAATGGAGATGAGCGCGACGGCGAGCCCGCTACACACGACGTACGACTTGAACAGGAGCGACCGACTGCGGCGGAAGGCGTACGGGAACGCCCCGAAGACGCCGTTGTAACCCGATGCCATCGTCGGAAGTTGGGGCGGCTGACTCTTGAGCGAACCGGTCTCTGCTCGAAGGGCCGTCCGTCGGCGTGAGGGCGGGAACGGCGGCGGCCGCCCCACCGAGTACCCACCTTTTTCACCGCCGCCGTCGCCCGTTCAGGCATGCGAGTTGACCTCGGCAACGCACTCTCGACGACGCCCGGCGTCTCGGAGGCGTCGCTCGAACGGCTGGACGAACAGGTCGCCGCGGCGCACGAGACCATCGAAGCGGGCCGCGCCGACGCCGAACACGGGTACGCGGCGCTGAACCTCCCGGACACCGCCGACCCCGACGCGATTCGGCCGCCGTCGAACCGTTCGACTCGCCCGACGCCGTCGTCACCGTCGGCATCGGCGGGAGCGCACTCGGGGCCGCGACACTCTCGGCCGGGCTCTCGGAACCGGACGACCCCGACGCCTACTACCTCGACAACGTGGACCCCGAGCACGTGACGCGCCTCCTCGACACCCTCTCGCTGTCGGACACCGTCGTCAACGTCGTCTCGCGCTCCGGCACGACGGCCGAGACGCTGGCGAACTTCCTCGTCGTCCGCGACGCGATGACCGACGCCGGCGTCGACTGGACCGAGCGCACGTTCGTCACGACGGGCGAGTCGGGCAACCTCCGCGGACTGGCCGAGAAGCACGACCTGCCGTCGCTCTCGGTTCCCGACGGCGTCCCCGGCCGGTTCTCCGCCCTCTCGACGGTGGGGCTCGCCGTCGCGGCGATTCAGGGCCACGACCTGGACGCGTTGCTCGCCGGCGCGCGCGACGAGGCGAGTCGCCTCTCGGGGTCGCTGTTCGAGTCGCCCGCGTACGCCTACGGGGCGGCGTCGTACGCCCTCGCCAACCGCGGCGCGCTGACGAACGCGATGATGCCGTACAGCGAGGACCTCGAGTACTTCGCCGAGTGGTTCGCGCAGTTGTGGGCCGAGAGCCTCGGGAAGGACGGACTGGGCCAGACGCCCGCCCGCGCCCTCGGCGCGACGGACCAGCACTCGCAGCTCCAACTCTACCGCGCGGGACCGCGCGACAAACTCGTGACGCTCGTCCGCCCCACGGAGCGAGCCGACAGAGACATCCCCGAGACGGACCTGGAGGGTCTCAGCTACCTCGGCGGGTCGTCGCTCGGGGAACTCCTCGACGCCGAGTTCGAGGCGACGGAGGCGAGTCTGGCCGCCGCGGGCGTGCCGAACGTGCGCGTCGAGATAGACGCGGTGGACGAGCGCGGACTGGGCGAACTGCTGTACGGGATGGAGGCCGCGTGCGTCCTGTACGGCGAACTCGCCGGCGTCTCCACGTTCACGCAACCGGCCGTCGAGTGGGGCAAGCGCGCCGCGCGCGGACTGCTCGGCGGCGGCGACTTCGAGGAGGCCGACGCGGTGTCGGAGAAGACGCGTCTCGTCGTGGAGTAGTCGCCGCGCTCCGCGTCGAGGCTCCGCAGTCGGAGTCGAACCCGGCGGCGGGACCGGCATTCCTATCCGCCGTCGCGCCGTACCGCCGGCATCGACATGGCCTCCGACGTGTCCTCGTCTCCGTCCGACGGCCTGCCGGCCCCGTCCGGGCGTCGGCGGCGCCGCCGTCGTCGTCGCCTCGCGGCCACTCGACGTCGTCCCCGATCGTCGTCCTCGGCGCTCGCGGGCGTCGTTGGCGACTGGG
>NZ_WPCD01000288.1:0-3249 GCF_009741955.1 Halogeometricum sp. CBA1124
CTCTCGGACGACGACATCTACGGCGCAATCGGCGAGATAGTCGTCGGCGACAGGGAGGGCCGCACCGACGAGGACGGCATCACCGTGTTCGACTCCACGGGACTGGCGATTCAGGACGTCGCCGCCGCGCACATCGTCTACGAACACGCCCGGGAGAACGACAACGGCTACGAGTTCGACCTGCTGGGACTCGCCGGCCGCGGGAACTGAGCACTCACGTCTCCGTCCGGCCGCCGCCGCGGGAGACGTAGTCGATGAGTTTCGTCACGACCCAGACGGCGACGAGGAACGGCAAGAGCGGGAGCATCACGGCGACCATGACGAGAAAGATCACCCAGCCGACGGAGTTCATCTCCGCGTCGGGGTGGGACTTGTAGCCGGGCGTGACCGTTCTGTAGACCTGTCGGAGCGCACTCGGAGAGTCTTCTTCTGCCATGACTACCAGTACGTGCGCGTCGGCATTAGCAGTTCGTGACGTTCGCAGCGTCTGCTGCTCAGAGCGGGCGCCACCGCGTTCGCTGGGACCGGTCGCCACACTCGGGACACTCGAACGTGGTGTGGTCTTCGCAGTCGGACCCGCGTCGCGAGTCGACCCGGTGCATCTCGACGTCGCACTCCGAACAATGCATGCCAAACGTTCGTTTGCGTGTCAGTATCAATCTAGGTAACTAGTCGGAAGTGATAGCGATCGAACGAGAACCGTGTGCACGACCCGCCAGAGACACGTCTGGCGGAGTAGCAACCGGCATCAGCGAACCGCTACGCCACGAGATTATCAACGCTGAAACAGTGCGGTACGGGGGAGAGAGACCGAGCCCGCGAGTCGCTCACTCGGCTTCGAGTTCGATAGCCGGGCGGAGCGGAATCGCCTGCTTCGTCGCGTCGGCGTCCTCGCCCTCCAGAGCGAGTTCGACGTCGGCGTCGAACTCCCGCGAGAGGAAGTCGGTCGCCGCCTCGTACGTCGCGTACTCGTCGAGTTCGGCGAGAGCGGCCACCTCGCTCTCGTCGCGTCCGCGGACGAACTCGACCAGTTCCTGCACGAGGTCGTTCACCTCGTTGCCGCGTTCGCGCAGGTCGGGGTCCTGCATCACGCTGCTCATCACGGCCCCCTGATTCGCGTCCTCCTCGACGACGGTCCGGAGCACGTCGCGCTTCCAGTCGGCGGCGACGGTGACGGTGATGCGGTCGGGGTCGGCCTCGGGCACGTCCTCCTCGGCGTTCGCCAGCGACTGCTGGATACCCTTGATGTCCTCGGTCAGCCGCTCTATCTGCGACTCGCTGGCCTCGACGGCCGCGCTCTCGAAGGACGCGTCGGGTTCGGGCCACAGCGCGTCCTCGGCGGGCGTCCCGGTCAGCCGTTCGTGCAGTTCGTTCGTCATGAACGGGACGAACGGGGCGAGGAGTCGCAGGCGCGTCTCCAGCACCCGTTCGAGCGTCCACTTCGCGGCCGGGCGGTCGAGGTCCGTCCGCCGGCGGTACCAGCGGAGTTCCTCCTCGAAGTTGTAGAAGGCGGCCTGACTGGCGGTCCGAGTCTCCGAGGACTCCATCGCCTCGGTGACGTCGCGGACGGTGTGCTGCAGTTTCGACAGCAGCCACCGGTCCTCCTGTTCGAGTTCGGGGCGTTCGTCGGGCGCGTCGGCCGCGAGTATCTCGTCGGCGCGGTTCCAGAAGCGCTCTAACTGGTCCCGGACGGACTCGACCTGTTCGGCGCGCCAGTCGTAGTCCTGCCACGGTTCCGCGGAGTTGAGCAGGAAGAAGCGCACGGTGTCGGCGCCGTAGTCGTCGATGGCCGCGCCGGGGAGGACGACGTGTCCCTTCGAGGAGGACATCTTCTCGCCCTCCAGTAGACCCATCCCCATGATGACGATGCCCTGCGGCCAGTTGTCCCGGTCGAACAGTTCGGCGTGGTGGAACAGGTAGAACGTCAGGTGGTTCGAGATGAGGTCGTTCGCGGAGAACCGGTAGTCGACCGGGTACCAGTAGTCCCACTCCTCGCGCAGTTCGAGGGCGCGTTCGGGGGCGTCCTCGACGCGTCCGCGCCGTAGAACAACGCGTCGAAGAACTCGCGGTCCAGGTCCGCCACCGGCACGTCCTGCAGGCGGTGCGCGATGGTGTAGTAGGCCATGTAGACGGTGGAGTCCGACAGCGGTTCGATGACGAAGTCGTCGTCCCACGGGAGGCGGGTGCCCAGCCCGTAGTTGCGGATGCACGGCCACTCGTTCAGCCAGTCGATGGTGTGGTCGTACTCGCCGCGGGTGTTCTCGGGGATGGCCTCCATCTGCGAGACGACGTCGTGGGCCTTCGCCTTCCACGCCTCGTCGTTGTAGCGCAGGAACCACGTGTCCTGTTCGGCGACGACCACGTCGCCGCCGCACCGGCAGACGACGTCCTCGGAGAACTCCTGCATCGTCCCGAACGCCCCCTCGTCGCGGTGGGCGTCGCGGAAGCGCGTCCGCACGTCCTCGACCAACTCGCCGGCGAACTCGCCGTAGTCGTCGTTCAGGTGCCCCGCGTGGAACTCCCTGTTGTACAGGTCCTTCGTCACCTTCTCCAGAGCGGGGTCGTCCGAGGAGGTGATTCCGGCCTCTTCGACGGCCGACTTGGCCGGTATCTCGCCGTAGTCCTCGACGGAGAGGATGGGGACCGGTTCGATGGCCTCGACGTCGGCGGGGTTGATGTCGTACTCACGCATCCGGCCGTCGTCCGCCTTCGCCTCCTGCAGGGCGACGTAGTCGTCCGGCGAGTGCGCCGGGACGGACATGACGACGCCGGTGGCGTTCTCGGCGTCCACGAAGTCCGCGGGCAGGACGAGTACCTCGTCGCCCGTGACGGGGTTGGTGACGCGTTCGCCGACCAGTTCGGTGCCGGGGACGCGGCGTTCGACGGTCACGTCGTGCGCCTGCAACTGCAGTTTCTCGACGGCCGCCGCGGAGACGAACCACTGCTCGCCGTCCACGTCGGCGTAGACGTAGTCGGCCTCTGGGTCGATGTACGCGTTCGTCACGCCGCGGACCGTCTCCGGGCGGAGCGTCGCCATCGGGACGACGGTGTCGCCGTGACCGAACCGGACCAGCGTGTACTCCTGGAACTCCGCCTCCTCGCCCTCCAGCAAGTCGTGCGTCGTGACCGGTTGCTCCTCGTTCGTGCAGTACTTGACGGGGTGCAGGCCCTTCTCCAGCAGGCCGCGGTCACGCAGCGTCTCGTACTGCCACGTGATGAACTTCGAGTAGCGCTCGTCGTTCGTCGTGA
>NZ_WPCD01000152.1:0-8989 GCF_009741955.1 Halogeometricum sp. CBA1124
CCCGTACGAACCGCTCGTCGAGTACCTTCGCGAGGAACACGCCGACGCGTCCGACTCGTCGTCGCGCGCGACGGCGACGACTCGGACGTGTTCGTCGCCGACGAGGCGGCGCGCGACCGGTACGACGAGCGAACGCTCGCCACCCTCATCGCCGCGCTCCGCGCGGGGGACGCCACGGTGGACGAGAAACTGGTGGACCTGCCGACGGGCGAGGACCAGTTCGTCGTCCGCGGCTACGAACACCTGCTGTTGGTTCGACTCTCCGTCGGCGACGACGCCGAAGTGCTCGTCACGCTCGAACGCGACGCCGAGGTGGACGTCAACGGCTTCGTGGACGCCTGCCGACGACGCCTCCGGAACTGACGCCGACACCGTCGCCGGGAGGCGAACGCACTAATCCGTCGCGCCCGTACCACGAGTATGTACACGGGCAAGACGGAGCAACCGTGCTGCCTCTGTGACGACCCGGAGACGGTCGCCCGCGTGGACGTGCCGCCGCGCGCGGTGCCGATGATGAAGCACTCCGGCCCCATCGCGTGGCGCGACATCGTCGGCGAGGTGTCGATTCACTTCTGCGAGAGCGACTGGGAACTCGTCCGTGACCTCGTCGTCGAGATGGACATGAACCCGCTGTCGCGGTGCAACGTCGCGCGGGCGTCGTTCAGCATCCGGGAGGACTTCGAGGCGTTCACCTCTCGGACCCGCGAGGAACCCGACCAGACCGAACTGGAGTCGCGCCTCCGCGCCGACGCGCGCGAGACGATGGCGAACTACGGGGACGACCCGATGGTGGAAGAACGGGACTACGTGGAGGCGTCCATCGTGCTCGACGCGCTTTCTCCGTGACGGGAACGCTTCGGCCGAACCGCACAAAACGGTTTTAGGGATACCGGCATAGGTTGACGTGATCGATGAGTTTGCGGGACATAATCACGGCCGTCAGGGAGCGACGACGGACGCTCGTCGTCTACGACCCCGCGCCCGACCAGTTGGTCGAACAGTTGCGGGAGTACGCCGCGCCGTACCCGCTGACGGTCGAACGCCGTACCGCCGACGAGTCGCTGTCGGGACACGTGGAACTCACCGACAGCGACGGCGGATTCGTCCGCACCGACTGCTCGGGTCTCCCGACGCCGCTCACCACCGAGGCGTTCGAAGAGCAGTTCCGAGACGTGCTGAGCCGAATCGACCGGACCACGTTCTCCTCGTACGACGGGACGCAGATGGCCGCCACCTCCCGCGAGATAGAGGACCGGGCGTGGCGGTACGGTCGAGGCTCGCTCCACGCCGGCTTCCAGCGCGCCTCCACGCTCGGCACGCAGGAACGGGTGTACAGCGACTTGGCGAGCAAGGACCTCGACATCCACGCCTACGCCGTTCCGGACCGGGACGCGCCCCGCCCCGACGGCGTGACCGTCCACCTCGTCGACGACGACGAGATTGCCGCGACGTGGTTCGTCGTCTACGACGGCGCGGGGGACGACGAGTCCAAGTGCGCGCTCCTCGCGGAGGAACGCGACCCCGGCGTGTTCCGCGGGTTCTGGACGTACGACCCGGACGTGGTCGACTCGGTCCTCTCGCACCTCTCGACCCGGTACGCATCGTCGACGTGAGTCTGTTTGTAAATTTCTACTACAACGCAAACGCAGAGTTTGTTTGTCGAAATTTACAACACCTTATATTCTAGGCGGTCAATCGGACTACACGAAGCGACAGTACCGGGTCCGCCCGCACCCGGTCAGATTCCGACGGCGGGCGCTCACATCACATGATACGGAAGTCACTCACAGTCCTCTTGGTCGTCGCACTCGTCGCGAGTGCCGTTCCTGCCGCAGCGCTCACTTCGAACCCGGACATCCAGGTCATCGTCCCGCAGCCGACGGTGCAACCGGGGACGGAGAACACCGTCGACTTCCAGCTCGTGAACGACCCCGGCGGCGCCGAAGACGAGACGGTCACCGCGCGGAACGTCCGCGTCCGCGTCGCGACAAGTCGCCGATAAACGTGCTGACGGAGAACCTCTACGTCCCGCAGTTGCCCGGCGGCGAACCGGCGACGCAGACGCTCCGGATGTCGGTCCCGTCCGACATCGACAGCGGGACGTACAGGATTCCGATAACGGTCACGTACCAGTTCGACTCCGGGAGCGGTGACGCCAAACAGATCACCCGCTCGCTCGAAGTGCCCGTGAAGGTCCAGAGCGGTCCCCGGTTCGTCGTCACCGCCACCAACTCGACGGCCACCGTCGACGGCCGCGGGACGCTCAACGTCACGATGGAGAACGTCGGCGAGGAGGCCGCCTCCGACGCCACGTTCACGCTCGCGTCGAGCAACAACGACGTGAGCCTCGGCGGCGGGGCGCAGGCGACGCGCTTCGTCGAGAACTGGAAGAAGGGCGGAGAGCAGACGTTCCAGTACGACGTACGACTCGGCGAGTCCGCCCAGCCCGGTAACTACTCGCTCGAAGGCACCGTCTCGTACAAGGACGCCTCCGGCAACGCCCGCACGAGTCCGGCGCTGACCGTCGGCATGCGGGCGCTCCCCGAGGTGACGTTCGACGTCTCCGATGTGGAGAGTTCGCTCCGCGTCGGCGGCAGCGGGAAGGTGACGGGGACCATCACGAACACCGGTCCGCTGACGGCGCACAACGCCGTCGTCGTCTTCCAGACGAACAGTCAGACCGCGCAGGCGACCGAGACGGAGTACGCCGCCGGGTCGCTCGAACCCGGCGAGTCGACCGAGTTCTCCTTCACGGTGAGCGTCGGGGAGTCCGCCGACCCCGGACCGCGCCAGTACGGCGTGCAGGTCAACTACCGTAACGGCGACGGTGACCAGGTCCAGAGCGACGTCGTGGACTTGCCCGTCGAGGTCAACGAGAGCGGATCCGGCTTCGCCATCCGGAACCTCGAGAGCACGCTCCGCGTCGGTGAGGAGGGGACGCTCAGCGGGACCCTCGTCAACACCGACGACGAACCGGTGACGAACGCCGTCCTGCGGTTCGCCCCGTCCGGACAGACGGTGACGCCCGTCGAGACGGAGTACGCCGTCGGCAACCTCGCGCCGGGCGAGGCCCGCGACTTCGAGTTCGAGGTGGAAGTCTCCTCGGCCTCCGCCGGCGGTCCCCGACAGTTCGGGTTCACCGTGAACTACCGCGACGAGGACAACACCCAGCGCACCTCCGACGCCATCGAGGTCCGCACCGACATCGGTCCGAAGTCGGACGAGTTCGAGGTGTCGCCCGTGAACGCGACGTACGCGGCGGGCGAAACCGGCGAGTTCCGCGTCGAGGTGACGAACTCCCGCGAGGAGGTGCTGACGGACATCTCGGCGAAGATATACACCGAGTCGCCGCTCACCACGTCGAACTCCGAGGCGTTCATCGCCGAACTCGAACCCGGCGAGTCGGAGACCATCGTCTTCGAGGTGAGTTCGTCGGGGAGTGCGCTGGCGAAGACGTACCCCGTGAAGATGGACTTCCAGTACGACGACAGTCAGGGTGAGACGGTCATCTCCGACACGTACCAGGTTCCCGTCGAGGTGACGGAGTCCGAGGGCGGCGGTCTCCCCCTCGGTCTCATCGCCATCGTCGTCGTCGGCCTCCTCGGGATACTCGGCTTCGTCTACGTCCGCCGACAGGACTAACGGATGAACTACGACTACCAACGCATCGTCGACTGGGTCGACGACCGAATCGTCGAGCAGTCCGGGAGGGTCATACTGGCGTTCCTCCTCGTCACGGCGCTCTTCGCCGTCGGTCTCGGGAGCGTCTCGACCGAGTCGGGGACCCAGCAGTTCGCCGAGGACATCCCCGCGCAGAACGCCCTCGACCAGATAAACGACGAGTTCCTCCCGGTGTTCGGCGAGAACACGGGCAGCACACAGCTCATCCAGCGGAGTCCGAACGTCCTCTCGAGGCAGTCGCTGCTCGCGATGCTCCGGACGCAGGAGCGCATCGAGGAGAAACCGACGTTGCGCGTCAGCGGCACGTCCTCGGCCGCGGCCGTGGTCGCCCGAACCATCGACCCGCAGGCGACGACGCTCGAACGCCAGATTACGACGCTCGAACGCGCCACGCAGAGCGACGTCCGGGCGGCCGTCCGAGCGAACGCGGACAACCCTGCGTTCACCGGCACGCTGAGCAACGACTTCAACGCGCAGAGCGCGTCGGCGTCCTCGACCATCGGCGTCGTCCAGCACTCGCTGACGACCGACGTCTCCTCGTCGGCGGGGCAGTCGGGGTCGAGTCCGCTGACGCCGATTCAGCTGACGATACAGCGCATCGTCGACAACTCGCCCGGGGACATCACCGTGTTCGGGAGCGGCATCATCTCCGACGAGTTCGGGACGGTCATCACCGACTCGCTGCTCATCGTCACGCCCGCGGCGGTCATCCTCATCGTCCTGTTCCTCGTCGTCGCCTACCGTGACCTCCTCGACCTCCTGTTGGGGACGTTCTCGCTCGCGATGGCGGTCGTCTGGACGTTCGGCTTCCTCGGGTTGGCGGGCATCCCGTTCAACCAGATCATGATCTCCGTCCCGCCACTGTTGCTGGCGGTCGGTATCGACTTCGGTATCCACGCCATCAACCGCTACCGCGAGGATCGCGAGACTGGGCTGGACATCGAGGACGCGATGCGCGTGGCGACCGACCAGTTGCTCGTCGCGTTCTTCATCGTCACGGGCACGACGGTCATCGGCTTCCTCTCGAACCTCGCCTCCGACCTGCCCCCGATTCGGGACTTCGGCGTCGTCGCCGGCGTCGGCATCACGTTCACGTTCCTCATCTTCGGCATCTTCCTGCCCGCCGCGAAGGTGTGGATGGACCGCCGCAAGCAGGACTGGCCCATCCCGACGTTCAGCCAGAAACCGCTCGGACAGGAGGGGTCGGCGCTCGGGGAGACGCTCAGCATCGGCGTCACCATCTCGAACCGGATACCCGTCGTCTTCCTCGTCCTCACCCTCCTGCTCAGCGTCGGGGCGGCGGGGTACGCGACGGGCGTCGACACGTCGTTCTCGCAGGAGGACTTCCTCCCGCCGGAGGAGGTGTCGCCGCTCCTGAAGGCCCTGCCCGAACCGTTCGCCCCCTCCGACTACTCCGTCGTCGGGACGCTGAACTTCCTCGAAGACAAGTTCACCAGCACGCAGGGGGGGTCGGTCACGATATACCTCGAGGGGCGGATGGAGAACGACGCCGCCTTAGAGCAGATACACCGCGCGGGCGAGGACCCGCCGGGGTCGTTCGTCTCCGAGGACAGACGGGCCGAGTCGACGAGCATCGTCACCGTCATCAGAGACTACGCCGAGGAGGACCCCGAGTTCGCCGCTCTCGTCAACCGCAACGACGTGAACGACAACGGCGTGCCGGACGACAACCTCGACGAGATATACGACTACCTGGAGACGTCGCCGGTGTCCTCCGAGGTGGACCGCTACCTCGCCGAGGACCACCGGAGCGCCCGCGTCGTCTACACCACATCGGCGGACGCCTCCGACAAGGAGGTGACGGCGGACGCCCGCAAGATCGCCGACCGGTTCCGGTTCGACGCTGTCGCCACGGGCAACACCGTCGTCTTCCAGCAGGTGTCCGACCTCATCTTCAGCTCCGCCGTGACGAGTCTCGGACTCGCACTCGGCGGGACGGTGGTGTTCCTCGTGTTCATCTACTGGGTCCTGGACGGCCTGCCGTCCATCGCCCTCGCCAACCTCGTCCCCATCGTGGTGTCGGTGGCGGGCGTCGCCGGGACGATGCGCCTCATAGGCATCTCGTTCAACGCGTTCACGGCGACCATCCTCTCGCTGACCATCGGGCTGGGAATCGACTACTCGGTCCACGTCGTCCACCGCTTCCTCGACGAGCGGAAGAAGACGGACCTGCAGACCGCGCTCCGGCGGACCGTCGTCGGGACGGGCGGCGCACTCATGGGCAGCATGTTCACGACGGCGTTCGGCATCGGCGTCCTCGTGCTGTCCGTGCTGTCCGTGCTGGGCCAGTTCGGCATCCTCACCGCCCTCTCCATCGTCTACTCGTTCCTGGCGTCGCTGGTGGTGCTGCCGTCGGCGCTCGTCGTCTGGGACCGCTTCGCCAACGAGAGCCCGGACGTGCCAATGGTCGAACAGGGGGCGGCCGGCGACGGGGAGTCGGATCCCGACTCCGACGCACTCGCGACTGACGGAGGGGTCGTCGATGCGCAACCCTCATCCGACGCCACCACCGACGGGGGAGAGACGCGATGACCGAGACGAACGACGGCGGAGGCGACGACCGGCCGAGCGAACACGAGGCCGTGGAGTCGCTGGAACGACTCGGCCTGTCGAACTACGCCGCGCGGGTGTTCGTCGCGCTCCAACGCCTCGGCGTCGGGACGGCCAAGGAGATACACGACGTGGCCGGCGTCCCCCGGTCGCAGGTGTACGGCGCCGCGGAGGAACTGGAGGACCTCGGGCTGGTCGAACTCCAGCAGTCGACGCCGAAGCGGTACCGACCCGTGAGCCTCGACGCCGCCCGGCGGAGTCTCGCGGAGAACATCGAGCGCGAGACGAACCGCGCGTTCGACTACCTCGAAGCGGCGCGCGAACAGCGCGCCGCCGGCGAGACGCGCGACGACGTGTGGACCGTCCGCGGACACGAACCCGTGAACAACCGGGCGGTCGAACTCGTCGAACGGGCGACGGAGCGAGTGGTGTACGCCGCGCCGGACGCGTCGTTCGTCACCGACGAGTTCGTGGACGCGCTTCTCGAACGCGCCGACGCGGCGTGTGCGTGAACGTCGTCAGCGAGAGCGAGGCGGTGCGAGACCTGTTCGCGGACGTCTCGAACGTGCGGGCGTCCTGCCCTCACGACGACCCGCCCGCCGACTTCACCGGGCGCGTCCTGCTCGTGGACAGCAGAGCCGTCCTCCTCTCCGTCCTCTCGGACGCGCCGGGGAGCGACGAGACGGCCATCTGGTCGGCCGACACGGCGATGGCCGACATCCTCTCGCGCATGATAGAGGGCGCGATACAGACGATGAGCGACATCTGAGCGTCGTCCCCTCGCCGGGGGTCCGCACCGTTCGCCGCCCCCGGAGACTATTTCTCCACGCTCGCCGACACCCGAACCGTGACTGACAGAGCACGGGTCGCCGAGACGGCGGCCTCCGCGGGCGCGAACGTCGCCCTCGGGATGTTCGAACGCGACATCGAGGTCGAAGAGAAGTCCTCGAAGACCGACGTGGTCAGCGAGGCCGACGCGGCCGCGCAGGACGAGATTCTCGACGCCATCGCCGGCCACTACCCCGACGACGTGGTCGTCGGCGAGGAGGGAGACACGCCGAAAGAGATACCGGAGACGGGCGACGCGTGGGTCGTCGACCCCATCGACGGCACCACCAACTACCTGCACGGCTTCACCGCGTGGTGTCAGGCCGTCGCCGCCGTCCGCGACGCCGCGCCCGTCGCCGCGGCGGTGACGCGCCCCGCCGTCGGCGACCGGTACGTCGCGGACGACGAGACGCTGTGGAAGAACGGCGTGCCGACGACGGTGAGCGACGAGTCCGACCCCGAGCGGTTCGTCGTCGCGCCGACGCTCAGAGTCCACGACGGCAACCGGGACCGCTACCTCGACGTCGTCGACACCTGTTTCGCCGCGTTCGGCGACATGCGGCGCATCGGCTCCGCGCAGGTGACGCTGGCGATGGTCGCCGCCGGGTCGATAGACGTCGCCCTCGGCGTCGGGCCGTCGAACCCGTGGGACACCGTCGCGGGCGCCACATGATTCGGACCGCGGGGGGAACCGTCACCGACGCGAACGGCGACCCGTGGCGACACGACAGCGACGGACTGGTCGCTTCGAACGGCGAGGCGCACGACGCCGTCCTCGACGCGTTCGGGGTCTGAGAGGCGTTCGACGAACTGACCGAACGACGCCCACCGACGCCGTTTCCGGCGACTCAGACGCGCGACCCGACGCCTGCGGCGCGCGTCGCCCCCCACGCGAGGACGACGATACCGACGATGAACCCGCACAGCGCCAGCATCAGCGGTATCGGTTCGAGCAACGCCCCGCCGAGGAACGGGCCGCGGACGAGGAGGAAGCCGGTGCCGACGGTGACGACGAGGCCGACGAGCGAGACGATGCCGTAGAAGTACGTGAGGACGCCGAATCCGGCGCGGTCGGTGCCCGAGCGACGGTGCATACCGTCTCAGTCGACCGCAGGACCTTATACTGTCGGCTCTCGCGGGGCCGCCGCCCCGGACCGCCGGCGCTACCGGGCGCGAAACGCGCCCTCACCACCGGACGCGGAAGCCCGACTCCTGCTCTGGGCCCTCGTACTCGACGGCCACGTCCTCCACGTCGGCGGTCTCGCTCCCGGTGTGGCACCACTCCACCATCTCCTCGACGGCGTCCTCCGGTCCCTCGAACACCGCCTCGACCCGGCCGTCGTCGAGGTTCTTCACCCACCCGTCCACGTCGCGGGCGCGGGCGGCGTCTCGCGTACTGGCTCGGTAGTAGACCCCCTGCACACGGCCGGTGACGTGGACGTGCGCGCGCACTCGGTCGTCGGTCATGCCGCCGCCTTCACGTCCCAGTACCAAATATCGGCTGGCCGCGCCGGAGTCCGCGAATCGAAGCCATCTAAGTGGCGGGCGGTCGATTCGCTCGTATGGAACTCTTCGGTACCGCCGGGATTCGCGGCGACGCGGTGACGCGCGTCACGCCGGAACTCGCGCTGTCTGTGGGTCGTGCGGTCGGGTTGGACGCCGTCGAGTCGGACGGACGCCCCGAAGTCGTCGTCGGCCGCGACGGACGGACCACCGGGCCGGCGTGGCCGCCGCCGTCGAGGCGGGCCTCGAATCGGCCGGGGCCGCGTCCGCCGCGGGGGCGTCCTCCCGACGCCGGCGCTGGCGTTCGCCTCGCGCGGCCGCCGTGGCGTCATGCTCACCGCGTCGCACAACCCCCCGACGGACAACGGCGTCAAGGTGTTCCGCGACGGCGAGGAGTACGACCGGA
>NZ_WPCD01000200.1:0-6644 GCF_009741955.1 Halogeometricum sp. CBA1124
CCGACGCAGCACCCGATCCTCGCTGCGCCTCCCCACGACGACCCCCATCGGTGAAGCGTTTCTTCCGGGATCAACTGCGCATATTGCCGAGAGCAGTGTTCCCGATGCAGTCCTCGATGTAATGCTTTGCTCAGTCCGCGGAGCATCTGTCGTCCGAGGGCTAGTCCCGAAGGCGCTCGCAGGCTCAGCGACTGAGTTCTACGAGGCAGCAGTCACAGATGATTCTGCTACACTGGAGTTGGTGCTCGATGGAGACGTATTCGACCGATTATACGAACTGAATCCACAGGAGACGAAAGATGCGTTAGACAAACCGAGCGTTACGTTGTTTCGCGGGACGATTCCGTGGACGTTTGGGCTATGGATAGCGGATGAAACGGAGGTCGGTGTCGTCGTTTACACGGAACAAGGAATTCAGGGCTGTATGCTGAATGATACTAAGACTGCGGTTGAGTGGGCGACAGAACAGTATGATTCGGTTGAGCGAGATGCAGAGGAAATTTTCCTTCGTGGAGGTCCCAAAGGGATACGGTAACGGGAAATCCCGTAGTCACACTTAGTGTTCGCTGAAACGGGTTACTAAGAAAAAAATCAATTTCCAATTTCTATTCGTTTTCTATATCTCTGTATAGAAGGCACGCATCAATTCCATCCTCCGAGATTGTGGTTTTCCCGAGGTCATTCGTCGCCGAGTTCCGAAAGCCGATCCTGGATTTCCCCGGCATCCGCCTCAGAGAGCGCCTCAACACCGAACTGGACGAGTAGCGGGTAGAAGTGGCGGTTCTTCTTGAACTCGTCCTGGCCCGCCTTGCGGAGCTTTAGCTGGGACTCGAGGTAGGTATCCTCCATCTCGTCGAGGACATCGTCGGGAATGTAGATCGTCCGCCCATTCCACTCGTCCTTGATGTTCGTCTTCGTTTTGCTCGTTTCGTTCGTTTCACTCGTTGAAGTCGATTCGGTCGTTTCGGTCGATGAACTGGTTTCCACCGTTTCACCCACCTCGCTCGTTTCGCTGGAATCGACCTCATCGTCCTCCTCTTCGTAGTTGCCCTCGATGCCGGAAGCATCACCCCAGCCGTCGCTCATGCTTTCACCTCCTCAGGCGCAGTCTTCTCGAACGTCTCGTCGAACAGGTCGGCAATCTCGTTGAACAGGTCGCGTGCATCCTCGACGCGCTGGTTCTCCTTGCCGAAGCCGAAGACGGACACCCCCTCGCCGATCGACTGGGAGAGGTCGGTCCGCTTCGGGATCTCGAACACCGGGAGGGAGTACGCCGACTTGATCTCCTCGATGGTGTCGCGGTGTTCAGCGTTCTGCTCGACGCGGTTACAGACAATCGCGAGCCGATTGATGTCTCCGTACGCCTGTTCGAGGGAACTCAGCTGCTTTGCGAAAATCTGGAGGCTGTTGGCGTTGAGCTTCTCGGGAATGACGGGGATGACGACGTTGCCGGTCGCGACCAGGGCGTTGTCGGTGAGGACGTTCAGGGATGGCGGCGTGTCGACGATGATGTAGTCGTAGTCCTTGTCGAGCTCGTCGAGCGTCATCTCCAACCGCTCGCGACTCTTCGGCGCCTCAAGCAGCGTCTGGATGTTCTTGTTGTTCGCGAGCTTCTCGCTGGCGGGAAGGATGTCGAATTCCTCGTGCTCGACGATGATGTCGTTCACCGACTCCATCTGGTCGAAGTCGAGGACGTCGAACAGCGTCGTACGGTCGGTATCGTAGTACAGATCGTTGTAGCCAAGCGAGCAGGTGAGCCCTCCGTGGTAGTCGATGTCGACTAGGAGGACGTCGTGACCTCGGGCGGCGAGTGCGCCGCCAGTATGAATGACGTCGGTAGTCTTCCCTGCGCCGCCCTTCTGATTCGCCACCGTGATTCGTGCGGTATTGGTGTCGGTCATTATCTTCGTTTCTCTCGTTATGTTCGTTTCGTTCGTTTTGGTCGTTTAGTTCGGTGCGTTCGGTGAGGGTGTTTCACTCGGTGAGAGGATTACTACGATGTTAAAACCAACTGTTCGTTTCGCTCATTGAACTAATTGCGTTCATTTCTATCACTCAATTCGTTCCGTTCGTTTTGTTCGTTTCTGCTAAAGGCCAACCAGAGACAAACCAGTTCGTTTGGAGAATTCAATTCATCAATCTCGTTTACTTCATTCCATTCATTCTATTCGTTTCGTTCGTTCCTTTCGTTTTGGCAAAGGAGGTCGGCACCTTCTGTGGGGGTGGCGAAGCTGGATAGTCAGCTGGGAAGGCTTCGACAGGTACTCGCAAAACCGACTTCTCAGAGGGGGGTTAAAGCGATCGGACGGACAGACGTTTCTCAAACTCTTGGTCCGTCTTCTCTCGAATTTCGTGGCGTACCTCATCTTGGTCGGATTCAATCCCGAACTCGTCCTCAAACGAATCGAACCCAAGCGTCGACAGAATATCCAAGAGGAGCTCGATTCGTCGATCCTGTAGAGTCTCGTAGGTCCAGAAGGAGTTGAAATACGCCACTACATCGGCGTCCACATTCGAAACGTCACCGCCATCGTGCTGCTCACGGAGTTTGTCGAGGGAGTCGCGATCGACGTTGCCGTATTCGGCCGTGAAATACCGATTGGGGTAGATACTGGGGAAACCGTCGATTTCGGAGTAGTACTGCGTCATCTTCTCGGCGAGCGGCCGATTACTCGCCCCGATATTATCGGTGTCACGGAGCAGGAGGAAGTTCCCGATATCGTCGATGAACCCCTGCGTGATGAACTCCGAGATATTGTCTTTCAGTCGCTCCTCCTCTTCGTCGAGATCAGAGCGCTGCACCAGCTCGATATAGCGTTCGATCTCTGACGCGATCTCGATGTCCGGATCCGAGTCGAGTTTGAAAAACTCCCGAAGCCACGTCGGGTCTTCCGGGTCGCTGACGGGAGTCTGCGGGAGGACGTGTTCGAGATGGATGTTCCCCATGTTCAGGTCTCGCTCGACGGCACGACTACTGTCGTCGAAGTGATCCTGGGCGATCTTCCCGAAGAGCAGTCGCGCCGTTCCGGTACTCCAGGACTGCGTCTGAACGACCGTATCGACGAACCGGTCGCCGAACAGCGTCGGCGTAGAGGAACGCATCTCGGTGATGAGGTACTCTCGAGAAGCCTCGTATACACTATCTGGAGTGGCGTCGGCAGTTGGTGCGAGATTGAACTCCTCGACGGCCTCGATGAAGACCTCGCGGAAAATACTCGGACGTTCAGAGATGAGGAGGCGTCGCAGGTTGAGTTTCTCGATGGTCTCTAGTACGCGATGGAATTGTGCTGCATCCCGTTCCGATTCAGGATTGGTGTGATAGTAGAGCGCCAGGACGAATGGCCGCCACTGGTCCATCTGTTGGTTATTGAGGCGAACAAGGATTTCCCGACACTGCTCTCGGTGACTGGCTAACTCAAGGTCCTCGGCGGCGAGCTCCGTGGTTGTGATGTCTTGGTAGTAGTCGACGAGGTCGTGCGCGTAGTCGAGGAAGGCCTTCGCTTCATCGAGATTCCGAAGGCGCGGGACGACATCCGAGTCGATGTTCCTCGTGTCGAAGGCGTTGGTCAGTTCGGCGCTCGCGTCACCAATCCTGTCGATGCCATCGTCGACGATACTCAGATAGATCGAGAGGTAGTCGTCGATGGCATCACCATCGGTTGCGAACGCCACCACGATGTCCTCCCACTTGTCGACGTACTCGTCTTTCACGTCGGTATCGAAGAACGCGTTCACGACCGCCGCCCTGATACGGTCGATCTTCGTCAGATCGCGCCGCGATCGTTCAAAATCTCGAAGATCTGCATCCGGAAGTCCGACTCGGCCTCTCGAATCAGGTACTCCCCGACGTGGTAGGAGTTGTAGACGTAGTTAAGGATATTCACGAGCGCTCGCACAGTCTCGTCCGGCGTCTCGGCGTCGGCGACGACGCCGCTAATCTTCTCGTTGTAGAACTCGTAAGCGTTCAACAACCGCCGGTGTGAGCGGTACAGTTTGAAGAACGCCCCTGAGGACAGCGAGTCAGTATCCAAGTCCGCGAGTTCATCGTCCGTGGTACCGAACCGGTCCAGACATTCCGAGACTTGTACTGCATCGCTGTTGTTCCCGTGAATGCTGAAGTCGGCCTCGTTCTTGAGGTAGTCCACCTGGGCGGAGGGCCCCATCATGAGGGCTTTGAAAAATTCAGCGTCGTGTTTGTTCAGCGTGAGCCGAGGCTCACGTTTGCCGAACATCTCCTCCACATAGAGGATATCGGTGATTCGTCCGATCCCGTAGTCCCGAAACTCCGCCAGGGTATCGTCCTCGATAGAAGCTGGGTCGACGTCCTCGAGGTGCTCCATAAGGACGCGCAACAGCAGGTGTGTCGTCGTCAGGCGCTGTTGGCCGTCGATGACCTCGTACACCTGTTTGTCGTCGTTGACCGCGAAGTACATCGAGCTGAAGAACACGTCCGACACTTCGCGTCGGTCAGCGACCAGGTCGGCATTCACGAACTGCTCGATGTCCGACCAATACTGTTCGTGGTGGATGTTCTTCCACGAGTACAGTCGCTGGTACTCTGGTACGTTGAACTTCTGATCGGTGAGAACCTCCCCCAGAGTCCGTTTCTCCATCTCGAAATTCTCGGCCGTAATCGGCCGAACTACCTTCCCATCACCGACATTCCGGGTATCGAGATCTCTGCCATCGTAGTCGATGTACTTATCATACAAATCGTCAGCCTCGTCCGACATTATTGACTGCTGTTTGTAGTCCGTCCATTTACCGTTGTGGGCGGGTTTCCGGGCCGAGTCAGGTCACCCCAGAAGGTTAGCGAGTTCGTGGAGGCTCTCTTTGAGATTACGCTGGAACTCGGTAGAGACGGTAATGAACTCGCCGTCGTCGCTGTGTTTCTTGTACTTTCCCAACGATAGAGCGAGCTCCCCGCTTGGGGTTGCAACGAGCTTGAAGATAACTGAAGTGCTCTGTAAGCCGGTTTCCAGCCACGCCTTTTCGATATCTGCCCATTCGCCAGCGGAGGTATCTGCTGAATCCACCTCGTAAGCCAAGCTGTGAACCTTCCCCCGATTCCGAGAGTGTCCAGTCTGAACTGGAGCGAGAACGTGTTCAGTACCGCGGACCTGCTTCCCGAGCTGAAGCATCGTCCGCCCGTCAGGCGTCTCGGTGAGTTTGAACCACTTCTGGTACGGGTCATACGAGGCACTCAACCACCAGAATCCGAGATCCTTCCAGTCCGATTGGCCTCCCTGATCGAACTTCCCGTACTCCCATGCTCGACGAAGCCCCTCGCTGTGTTCAGCTAGATATTCTCGCGGGAGGACGACGTCTATCGAGGGATTGGCTGGCTTTGGTTGTCGGAGCCAGTGGATGGCGCCGTGATACCCGTCGCTGAAGTCGTGTTGGACCGCGTGAGGCCAAGTCGAGAGAATGCCAGAGAGATCGACGTGAATCCGGAGAAGTCCTCTTCTCCCAGCCAGAGGACACTGTACTCTGCAGCGAGATACTCAGCGGTTACTGCATCGACATCCTTGTCCTCGTGTTTGTGCTGTACTTCGACGCCAATGCCACGGCCCTCGGGGAATCGAGGCTGTGGAAACTCAACGAGAATATCGGCACGCCGGTCACCCAGCTGCTGTTCTAGTCCTATTGTGGCGTCGGGATACTCGGTCGTGAGCTTCGAATACGCGATCGACTTCATCCGCAAATGAGGTGGAGATTCACCGCCACAGTCAGTCTCCTCTTCAGCAGCGTGGTAGAAATGCCGTGCGACGAACGATCCCTTACGGCGATGGGAATCGCGAATTTTCAATTGATCGCCGCACTTCGGGCACTCGAGGAGATTCCCTTTCTGTACCTGATTCGGAATGACCTCGGTGCCGTCGTGGAGGGCCAAGAACGGCATTTGAATTCTACATTCCTAGTGGTCACCGATATTGATTGATGAGGTTACGGATGTCATCAGAATCTACATAGAGGCCTTGTAGCCGAGTGGTTCTGTCCGCTTCTTTCAGTAGCATGTCTCCGTCTCCGCCAAGTTCCTCTGCTCCACCTTCGTCGATTAGAATTCGAGAGTCAGACTGCTTTGGAAGCCGGAAAGCCACCCGAGTATCCAGATTAGCACGGAGGTCCGTGTCGATAGCTTCGTGTGAAGGTCGCTGGGTAGAGATGACGAGATGGATACCCTGTGCCCGTGCGATTTGGGCGATTCGGCGCACGTTGTCCTCGGTGTCGTCAGCGTCTTCTCCAAGTTGCTGGAGTAGGTCGCTGTATTCGTCGATGATGACGACGATCGGCTTCATCTGGTCATCAGGGTTCTGCTCGTTGTACTCTCCGATGTCACGGCATACGCTTTCCCGCAGCAGCTGTTTTCTACGTGGGATTTCGTCCTCGACGAGCCACTCGAACAGGTTGGCAGCATCTTTCGCGTCAGTGATCACCTTCGCCGTTAGAAAAGGGTTTTGGGCAGAGCATCGAAGAAGATGAAGTCGGTCTCCTTCGGATCAACTAAAGCGAACTCGACGTTGTCTTCGCCTTTTCTGCTCCATGAAGTTCATAATCAAGGAGTACAGGAACACGGTCTTCCCCGCTCCTGTTGCCCCCACCCGACCCAACATGTGTGGTGCTTCAGAGAGATCAGAACGGTA
>NZ_WPCD01000120.1:0-11240 GCF_009741955.1 Halogeometricum sp. CBA1124
GTACAGCGCGTAGTTCTGGAACACCATCGCCACGTCGCGGTCCTGCGGCGGTTCCTCGGAGACGTCCGTGTCGCCGATGGCGACGGAGCCGTCGGTGACGCTCTCTAACCCCGCAATCATCCGGAGCGTCGTCGTCTTCCCGCACCCCGACGGGCCGAGCAGGACGACCAACTCGCCCGCCTCGACGGGGAGCGACACGCCGTCCACCGCCGTCTCGTCGCCGAACCGCTTCGTCAGCGACGACAACGTGACCGTCTCGCCGCCCGTCTCGCCGACCACGGTTCCGTCGTACGGGCCGTCGTCGCGCGCCGTCGTCTCGGCGTCTGAGGCTGTCTCGTGCATCTGTCAGCCCTCCACCGCCCCCGCGGTGAGTCCCTCGACCATGTACTTCTCCAGGTAGAGGAACATCACGATGATGGGAAGCGTCGTCAGGAACGACGCGGCCATGATCTGTCCCCAGACGTTCGAGAAGTTGGCGTTCATCTGTTCGATGCCGATGGGCAGGGTGAGTTTGGCCTGCGACTTGAGGAACACCGACGCGAAGATGTACTCGTTCCACGCTATCTTGAACGCGAACAGGAACGTCGCGACGAGGACGGGCAGCGACAGGGGGACGACGACGCGGAAGATGGTCTCCACGCGGGAGTAGCCGTCGAGCATCGCCGCCTCCTCGATGGCGACGGGGAGGCTCTCGAAGTAGTTCCACAGCATGTAGAGCGTCAGCGGGAGCGTGCTCACGGTGTACGTGATGAACAGGCTCAGTCGGGTGTCGACCAGTCCGAGGCGGGCGATGAGTTGGAACAACGGGACGACGACGGTTATCGCCGACAGCATGTAGACGACGACGACGCCGCGTCGGACCACCGTGTTCCCGGGGGTAGTCGAGGCGGGTGAAGCTGTACGCGCCGATGACGCCGACGAACAACGAGAACGTCGCCGTGACCGTGGCGACGATGGCGCTGTTGAAGAAGTAGGAGGTGAACGCGAACGTCTCCGAGGAGAACAGCACCGTGTACTGCGACAGCGTCAGGGCCTGCGGCACCAGTCCCGGGTCGTTCACGTAGATGGCGTCGTCGGGCGTGAGGCTGGTCGCCAGCATCACGTAGAACGGGAACAGGGCGACGAGCAGGGTGAGTCCGAGGCTCGCGTAGAACCCGGCGCGGCGGAGGCGGGTGTCGCGACTCACCTGCCGGCGGAGCAGTCTGAGGCCGGTCATCGACTCTCTGGCGACGGCGGTGACGAACGATATCATACCTTGTCCTCCCCGAACAGCGTCACGAAGCCGAGCACGAACAGCGCCTGCACGAGGAACAACAGCAGAGAGATGGCGGCGCCGAGACCCTGCTCGAAGTTGGCGAACGCCGTCTGGTAGGCGAAGATGGGCAGCGTCAGGACCTGTCGCGTCAGGAGCCACACCTCCGCGAACGTGTTGAACTCCCAGATGAAGCGCAACAGCACCACGATGGCGATGGTGCCCTTCAACTCCGGCAGCGTGATGTCTTTGAACTGTGCCAGCGCGCCGGCCCCGTCGATGCGTGCGGCTTCGTACATGGACTCGGGTATCGCTTGCAGTCGCGCGACGAACAGCAGGAAGGCGAACGGGAAGTTCCGCCACGCGGAGAAGACGACGACGACGGGCAGGGCCGTCGCGCTCTGTTCGAGCAGTCCCACGCGCGTGCCGTACAGTCCCCACTCGGCGAGTAGGTTCGGAATCGACCCCCAGAGCGGGCTGAGCATGAACTGCCAGACGAACGCGACGGCGATGATGGGCGTGACGTGCGGGAGCAAGACGAGGCCGCGGGCGAGTCGACGCCCGCGGAACTCCCGGTCGAAGAGGAGTGCGACGGCGAGACCGACGACGGTCGAGAGCACGGTACTCCCGACGGTGAACGCCACCGTCGTCGTGAACGCCGACCAGAACCGCGCCGCCGTGAGCAACTCGACGTAGTTCCCGAGTCCGACCCACTGTGGGGCGCGGTTTGGGTTCAGCGGAACCTCGGTGAAACTCAGGTAGACGTTGTAGGCGATGGGGTAGAGGATGACCGCGCCGATGAGGACGACGGCCGGGAGGATGAGGAGGACGCCGAGAACCGCCTCGCGACGCTCTACCGGGTTCTCCGCGTACCTGTCGAACACGGAGGTGGTCGCCTCCCTGACCGACGTCATGAGAGGGCGTTACGCATCTTCTCCGCCTGCTCTTTCGCCACGGTGTCGGGCGCGTGGTCTTTCACGACGACGCGGTTGACCGCCTCGGCGACGAGCGAGTTGCTGGAGATGGTCCCGAACTCCGGCAGGAGCGTCCCGTCCACGAAGTCGAACCGGTCCATGTTCCCGAGCGCGGACGATATCTGGTCGATGGTGTCGCTCCACGCCGAGAGAATCTCGTTGTCGAGGTAGGCGTCCGACTCGGAGGTGGACTGCAGCACGGGCATCGTCCCGCCGGGGTTCGTGTGACACCACTTCACGTACTGCTCGTCGCTCATCACGTGTTCCACGAAGTCGCCGCCGACCTGCCGTCTCGCGTCCGACTTCGCGAAGATGGTGTGTCCCAGCACCTGCCCGTACGTACTGCGGCGCTTCTTCTCCGTCGCGGGCGCGAGGCCGGTGTTCTGCACCATCTCCTCGCCCTCGTCCGAGAGCAGGTCCGGGAGGAGGTACGAGGAGTACATGAACATGTGTTCCTGCTCGTTCCCGTAGAGGTTCCGCGTGTCCTCGAAGGAGACGGCGCCGGGGACGAACTCGCCGAGGTCCGAGAGGAAGGTGAGCGCCTCTATCATCTCCTGAGAGTCGAAGACGACGTTCGCATCCGCGTCCAACACCCGCGCGTCGTTCGACTGCGCGAACTGGGTGAAACACTGCCGCGCGTACGCCGTCGCCTTCGTCCCGAACCCGATGCCGTACATGTCGTTGTCCGGGTCGTGGAACGTCTCCGCCGCTTCGAGGATGGCGTCCCACGTCACCGGCGGTTCCAGTCCCTCCTCCTCGAAGGCGCTCTTGCGGTACCAGATGCCCTGGACCCACGCGTCGGCGGGGATGCCGTAGTAGCCCCCCTCGCCGTCGCTCATGAACTTCAGCGGCCCCTCGCGGAAGTCGTCGGACCCGACGTTCTCGATGACCTGCGAGGCGCTCTCCGCCGAGAGCGACCCGTCGGCGCCCAACCGCTGTATCGTCTGGATGGCGAGCAGTCCCACCGTCGGGAGGGTGTCCGACGCCACCGCGCTGGAAATCTGCTCGGAGATGGCGTCGTTGTCGATGTACCGCGCCTCCACCGTCGTTCCGCTCGACTCCTCGTAACTCGCGACGATCTCGTTGATCGGCCCTCGGAAGTCGTCGCCGTTGTGGATGTTCCAGTACTTGAACGAGTCGACTGACCCACCGCCGCCGCCGTCGCCACCGCCGAACGTGCCGGTACATCCGGCGAGTCCGCCGGCCAGTCCTGCCGCGCCCGCCGCGAGCACGTTCCGCCTCGTCAGTTGGTCAGAGTGCGACATGCCGGAAATTTGAGGATAGTTCATGATAAACCTAACGGAGAACAACTACTCAGAGTTGTTGTTCCCCGCAAGAGTTAATCCGGTCGATTCGTAGTCACGTCGTATGCACAGTTCCCACGGTCCGCCGCCGAACGAGTCGGGCGAGGTGTCGGACGGATGCCGCTAGAGACGCTCGTTGACGGGTACAGCTTCTTCGTGCGAACGACCCCGGACGAACTCGGTCCGGAAGGAGGACTGTACCACAGGGACACGCGCTACCTCTCGGAACTCGCCGTCGACGTCGCCGGGACGGAGTTGACCCACATCGGCGAGACGCTGGACGCCGCGAACGAACGGACGGTCACGCTCGCCACCGCGGGTCCGGCGGTGAACGAGATTCGGGACCGGAACGTTCCGAAACACAGCGAAGTCGTCGTCCAGCGACGCCAGTCGGTCCACGAGGCCGAAGGCTACGCGGAGACGGTGGTGCTGGAGAACCACGCCGCGGCGTCCCGGTCGGTGACGCTCACCGTCCGGTTCGACGCCGACTTCGCGGACCTGTTCGAGGTTCGCGGACTCGGCACCGACATCGACCGGGACGTTCGGCGGACCGCGGACGACCGGTCGGTCGTCCTCCGGTACGACTACGAGACGGCCGACGGCGAGTCCGTCACCCGCGCGACGCGACTTCGCTTCGGACGGCGGCCCGAGAGCCTCTCTGAGACGGCGGCCGTCTTCTCCGCCCGCGTCCCGCCGCAGGGGCGGTTCGAACTCCCCTTCGTCGCCGCCGTCGACGGGGCGGCGTCGGCGTCGGAAGCGGCGTCGGAGTCGGAGGCGACGGCCTCCGCCGCGCCAGAACCGGACGCGACGCCGCCCGCCGCGACGGGGTCCTCGGACGGCGCAGCGACGACGCTCCCGACCCGCACGGAACCGGTCTCGGTCCCGCGGGTCGAGACGGGGACCGCCCGATACGACGCCGTCTTCGAACGGGCCCGGTCCGACCTCGTCGCACTCACGACGGAGACGGAGCACGGACCGGTTCCGCTGGCCGGGACGCCGTGGTTCGTCACGCCGTTCGGACGCGACGCCCTGCTCACCGCCCACCAGACGCTCGCCGTCGCGCCGTCGCTCGCGGCGGGAACGCTCCGGTACTTCGCGGCCACCCGCGGCCGCGAGGACGTTCCGTCACGCGGGGAGGAACCGGGAAAGGTGTTCCACGAAGTCCGCCACGGCGAACTCGCCGACCGGCGCCGCATCCCGCACCGGCCCTACTTCGGCACCGTCGACGCGACGCCCCTGTGGGTGACGCTCCTCGACGAGACGTGCCGGTGGCGGGGAAGCGAGGCGCTGGCGGAAGAACTCGCGGACGCGCTGGCCGACGCGCTGGCGTGGACGTATCGAACCAGCGACGCCGGCGACGACCCGTTCCTCTACTACGAGACCGACGGCGTCCTCGACCACCACGCGTGGAAGGACACGGCGGACAGCATCCGGTTCGCCGACGGCACCGTCGCCGACGGTCCGCTGGCGGTCGCCGAAGTGCAGGGCTACGCGGCGAGAGCGCTCGACCGCGGCGCCGCCCTCCTCGACGATCTGGACGCGGACGTGGAGACCCACGTGCCGACCGACGCCTACCGCGACCGCGCCCGAGCGATCGAACGCGCGTTCGACGAGGAGTTCTGGCTCCCCGACCGGACGTACTACGGCCTCGCGAAGGACGGGGACGGCCGAATCGTCGACGCCGTCACGTCGAACGTCGGCCACTGCCTGTGGACGGAGACGATTCCGGCCGACCGCGCCGACGCCGTCGTCGAGACGCTCGTCGACGGCCCGTCGTCGACGGGGTGGGGTCTCCGGACGATGAGTCCGACCGACGCCGGCTACTCGCCGGTGTCCTACCACGCCGGCGGCGTGTGGCCCCACGACACGTCGCTCGTCGCACTCGGCCTGTCGCGGTACGGACACGGCGACGCCGCGGAACGACTCGCGGAAGGGGTATTAGACGCCGCGACGCGGTTCGAGCACGAACGCCTCCCGGAACTGTACTGCGGGTTCGACGACGACCGGGACCCGGTCGAGTACCCCGCCGCCTGCACGCCGCAGGCGTGGGCCGCGGGCGCGCCGTTCGCCTTCCTGCAGGCGGCGTTCGACCTCGCGCCCGACGACGACGGGCCGACCGCTCGCCGCGCCCCGGACCTGTTCGCGCCCGAGACTGTCGAGACGCTCCGCGACCGGACCGACAGGTCGCCGCGAAGCGAGTAGCCGAACGGGTGCGGCGTCACCGCGTCGGCCTCGAAGCACCGCCCGACCGGCGGACGTGCCGGCAGAACGAGTCGGTTCGCTCGCCGCGTTCGACGCGCCTCTCCCGGACCCGTTCAGTCCGCCCGTTCCAGCGAGTACACGCGCTTCCTCGCGTCCTTCAGACAGACGTCCTCGTGGACGATGTCCGCGTCCTCCAGTTTTCGAAGGGCGTCCCGAACGGTCCGCGTCGAGAGTTGCGTCCGGTCGGTCAGTTCCCCTTGCGTCAGGTGCGACTCCCGTTCGAGGACGAAGTGGACGAACTTCGCACTCGGGGGGAGATTCTCCAGCGTTCGCGCGGTTTGTTCGGCGTGAGACATGGAACTAGGTCCGTCGGGCCGTCGGTCGGAGGGCCGTCCCTGCGGTCACCGACGAGCCACGTCGAACGCTACGACCCGCTCCCATATAGCCCTTCGACAGCGTCGATGTAACCCGGTTACACCGCCGTAACCGTGGGAAGGAGCCGTCCGGACGGTTCGCCCGCCCGTCGTCGACACGGGGGCCCGCCGTCGATGAGTCGACGTGAGGCCCGCCCGTCGCGTGCGACTCCCGTCCTCGGGGGCCAGTCGAGGGCACCGTCGCCCGCGAGTATATCAGGAACGATAGTTGTGGTAGCCGCGGCGGCGGCGACACCGACCGCGGCGCGTTCGTCTCCGAACGTTCGAGAGCGACTCTGTTGGCCTCCAAAGCGCGTCTCGCCGACGGATTGCGTCGGCTCCCGCGGCGCTCGGGCACGACTTACGCACATTCCCCAGAACTGAGAATTACGCGTCCGTTATACGTGGTACGCGGCACACGGTTCAGGTGTAAGGTGACTTCCGATGGCAACTAACGAGATGCAGTCGCGCGTGAACGAGTTCGAGAGTACGGTCGCAGGTGTCACGATTAGCAGCAAGGCTCACAGCCTCAGCGCGTGGTTCGTCCTCGCGCTTCGACTGATGATGGGATTCGCGTTCTTCTACTCGGGATGGACGAAGATTCTGGCCGCCGAACCGTTTAGCGCGGCGGGCTACCTGAACAACGCGGTTCCGGCCGCCAGCCCCCTCTCGGGAGTGTTCGCGTGGATGGGGAGCACGCCGTGGTTCGCCGAGTTCCTCAGCGTCGCGGTGCCGTGGGGTGAACTCGCCATCGGCCTCGCGCTACTCGTCGGCGCGGTGACCCGCCTCGCCGCGTTCTGGGGCGCGTTCATGATGCTGATGTTCTACTTCAGCAACTGGGACGTCGCTCACGGGTTCATCAACGGCGACTTCGCGTACATGCTGGTGTTCCTCGCCGTCGCGGCGTTCGGCGCGGGGCGCATCCTCGGACTGGACAGCAAGATAGAGCAGTACGACGTGGGCGGCCAGACACTGCTCGAGAAGTACCCGATGCTGAGCTACGTCCTCGGCTGAGCGGGTACGCTCTCTCGCCGCTTGTGGTGCCGTTCGTTCCGTTTTCGTCTCGAACGCGAGCGGTGCGCGTCCGCCTCGCACCGACGTTCGAGGTTACGACTCGTCGGCCATCGCGCCGAACGCCTCGTCGCGTCGGCGGGCACGTCGAAGTCGTGGTAGTTCTCGCCCTTCTCCGTCGAGAGGATGTTGAGCGCGGCGGCGGCGCCGTCGCCGGCGCTGATGACCGCCTGCCACTCCTCGGCGCGGACCATCGCGCCCGTGGCGTACGCGCCGTCGACGCTCGTCTCCATCGTCACGTCGACGTCCACGAGGTCACCGTCGAAGTCGCAGCCCAGCGACTCGGCCAGGTCCCGGTTCGCTCCCGTCGCGAGGACGACGTAGTCGGCGTCGTGGTCCTCGCCGTCGGCCGTCACGGTGAACCCGTCGCCCGACTCGGACACGTCCGACACCTCGGCGCTCACGCGTTCGACGCCGAACGTCTCGGCCTGTCGCTGGAGCGTCTCCAGGAACACGGTTCCGTCCTGCGAACCGATGCCGGGGTAGTTGAACAGGTGGGCCTTGTGCAACCACGTCTTGTCCGTGTCGAAGACGGTGGTCTCCAGCCCGTTCTTCTGGGTGAACAGCGCGGCGCTCAGTCCGGCGGCGCCTCCGCCGACGACGATGACGTGTGCCATGGCAACTCATTCGCACGGCGACGTGAAATGCGTTTTCGCAACCGAGCGATTCGCCGGTACCCACGACGCTGAACCGTCCGGAGACGCGACCGGTTCGGTCTCGCCGCCGCCGACCCCGGCGTCACGCTACGGCCGCCACCCGCGGAGAAAGGCGACGGAGAGGCCGCCGACGGAGAGACCGAACGGGAGCGTGACCGTCCGGACGACGAGGACGGCGGCGGCCGCCGCCGCGGGTGCCGCCCCCGTCACGAGGGTGAGTGCGCCGCCGAGGACCACGTCGTACGCCCCGATGCTCCCCGGAATCGGGACGATGCTCGACGCCTGCGGGAGGGGGACGACGGCGACGATGGGGGAGGAGGGCGACGGCCGCCCCCGTCCCGGAGCCGATTCCGAGGAGCGCGACGTAGAGGGCCGCCGCCGTCAGCACCTGTTCGACGACGCCGCCGACGGCGACGAGTGCGACCAGTCCCGGTCGGTCGCGGAACAGGAGGACGCGGGCCCAGAACCGTTCGACCGCGGACGCGACGACCGCTCTGTCGTGCGGGTCGTCCCGGTAGAGCGACGACGCCCACGCGACGACGGGCGCGGCGACGGCGACGACGGCGCGGGAGACGGCGGCCCGGAACCGGAGGACGACGAGGCCGCCGACGAGCAGGGTGCCGACGGCTCCGGCGAGGGTGACGAGGACGAACCGCGGCGAACTCCCGCCGACGGTTATCGAGAGCGCCAGCACCGTCGAGAGCAGGAGTTGAGCGCCCGACTTCACGTACTTCGCCACGCCCCGGACCGCGAGGGCGTCGGCGTACGACGTCTCCGTCGTGACGCCGATGAACTGCGCCATGATGGGCTCGGAACTCACCGGTCCGGCGGGGCTGAGCGTGTCGAAGAAGTCCCCTGCCATCGCGAACTGCACGCTCTGGCGCTTCGAGAGGCCGCGCCCGAGGGGGTTCACCGACGCCCAGACGCCGATGCCGTCCGCGAGGCCCTCGCCGACCACGAGCAGGACGACGACGGCGACGGCCCACGGCGGGAGTTCGGCGATGCGGCCCGCCACGTCGCCGGCGCCGACGGACGCGAGGTAGCCGGCGAACGCGCCGCCGCCGAGGAGGACGCCGACCAGAAACCGCGCCAGTCTTCGCACGGTCGAGAACTCCCGTATCGACGCAAAAGCGCTTCGTCTCCGGCCGACGGCCGAGCCGAGCCATCCTGTTTTAGGCTCACCGAAAAACCGAAACGAGTTTACGTTATTAGGCAGGCCTAAAACTATGGCGAGAGACGAGGAGCGAACCGACGGTTCGACGCGGAGAGAGTACCTGCAGGTCGCCGGGGCCGTGGTCGCGGGAGGCGCACTCGCGGGCTGTACGGGGAGCGACGGGGGGTCCGGCACGGAGGCGACGACGCCCGAACAGACGACCGAACCGACGTCCGAGGTGACGACGGAGACGAGCCAACCGACCGCAGAGGAGTCCTACGAGGTGTGTATGGAACCGAACGGCTGTCACACGCTCGACGCGCCCCCCGAGCGATATCTCGTCTACCATCAGGGGCCGGTGGACATGATGATCGCACTCGGGCAGGCCGACGGGATGGTCGCCTCGGCGTTCCCCACGACGTTCCCCACCGAGTATCTGGACCAGTTGCCGGGCGTCTCGTTCGACCCGAGCGAACTCACGCCCCTGAGCGAGGGCGGCACGCCCGACAAGGAACTGTTCTACGAGTTGGACGTCGACCTCCACCTCGTCGGCCACCATCCGGCGATGGAGTACTTCGAGTTGGACGAGGAGGACCTCGCGGAGTTGGAGTCGAACGTCGCGCCGTTCCACGGCAGTTGGATGCGCCGCCCCGACTACACGGACGGTCACCCCTACTACACGCTCTACGAGGGACTCGACCGGTACGCCGACGTGTTCCGCGCGGAGGCGCGCGGCGACGCCTACCGCGAGATGCACGAGGAACTGGTCGCGCGCCTCACCGCGGAGTTCCCGCCCGTCGAGGACCGGCCGTCGGTCGCCTACCTGAACACGAACTACTGGGACGACGGCCAGACGGTGTACGTCAGGGACCCCACCGTCCCGGGCTATCAGACCCGGCCTCTCCGTGACCTGGAGGTTCCCGCCCACGACGCTTTCGCGGGGCAATACCCGAGCGACGCCAACCTCATCACTGGCAACTTCGAACTGCTGCTGGAGGTCGATCCCGAAGTCGTCGTCTACCACGCGGGCCTGAACGTCGTGCGCGACGACGAGGTGTCGTTCGAGGAGGACATCCTCCGACCTCTCCGTGAGGACCCCGTCGCCGGCGAGGTGACGGCCATCGCCGAGGGCCGCGTCTACCCGTGGCACGAGTTCGAGCAGGGGCCGATAATCAACCAGTTCCAGACCGAGGTGCTGGCGAAGAGCCTCTACCCGGACACGTTCGGCGAACCGACCGGGATGGAGGCGCCGCCGGCCGACGAACGACTGTTCGACCGACAGCGAGTCGCCGACGTGATCAACGGCGACCGCTGAGGGCCCACGCCTCACCTGTCGAGGGTATCACGGGGAGACTCGGGTGTTACTACCCGACTTATCCGATTTGCGTCCGTACTGTGGCGACGTGAGCGACCAGAATCCAGTCACCGCCGAGTATCCGGACAGTCCGTTCCACACCACCGGCACCGACCACGTGACCATCTGGGGGAGCAACGAGGAGGACACCGTCGCCTTCTACCGCGACCTGTTGGGGATGCGCCTCGTTCTCCGACAGCCGAACCTCGACGACCCCTCCCAGACGCACCTGTTCTTCGACACCGGCGACGGCCGCATCCTGACGTTCTTCGTCAGCGACGACCGGCAGTCGAACAGGACGGGCCAACGCGGCGGCGTCGGCGCCGTCCACCACCTCTGTTTCAGCGTCGACCCCGAGGAGTTCGAGGAAGTGGTGCAGGCCATCGAGGACGACGGTCGGAACTACAACATTTTCGACCGGGGCATCTTCTTCTCGCTGTACACCCACGACAACAACGGCCTCGTCATCGAACTCTCGACGGACAAGTACGACATCCCCGACGACAGACGCGCGGACGTGCTGGCGAAGACGCAGGAGATTCGCGAGGCGGACGGCGCGGACTACGCCAAGGACGAACACCTCGCCGAAGCGCTGACGGAACTCGGTCTCGACGCGACGGCGTACGACCTGCCGGACGCCGAGAGCGGCGTCGGCGGCGTAGAGTAACCCGCCCGACTTTCCCCCGTTCGCGGTAGAACGGCACGCGACCCTCACAGCGCCACGGCGACGAGGTGAAGCGCGCCGAGAACCGCCGCGCCCAGTATCCAGACCCACGAGAACCAGCTATCGAACGACAACTCGGGCCGGTTCCGCAGGGCGAGGTGCAGTCCCGCGTGCGCGACGGCGAACGCGTCGAACGC
>NZ_WPCD01000091.1:0-13549 GCF_009741955.1 Halogeometricum sp. CBA1124
CGAGTGCGGTCGCGCTCACCATCGCCATCGTGACGACGCCGTTCACCGCCGAGGGTGAGGTCCGTCGCACGAACGCCGAAGCCGGTCTCGAACGTCTCCGCGACGTGGCCGACACGGTCATCCGTCGTCCCCCACGACCGCCTCCTCGACGCGGTGGGCAAACTCCCCGTCCGACAGGCGTTCAAGGTATCCGACGAGGTGCTGATGCGCTCGGTGAAGGGCATCACGGAACTCATCACCAAGCCCGGTCTCGTCAACCTCGACTTCGCCGACGTGAAGACGGTGATGGAACGCGGCGGCGTCGCCATGATCGGTCTCGGCGAGTCCGACTCCGACTCGAAGGCGCAGGACTCCGTCAAGAGCGCCCTCCGGTCACCGCTTCTCGACGTGGACATCTCCGGTGCCAACTCCGCGCTCGTGAACGTCACGGGCGGGTCCGACATGAGCATCGAAGAGGCCGAGGGCGTCGTCGAGGAGATTTACGACCGCATCGACCCCGACGCGCGCATCATCTGGGGCACGTCCGTCGACGAGGAACTCGACGGCACGATGCGGACGATGATAGTCGTCACCGGCGTCGAGTCGCCGCAGATATACGGTCGCAGCGACGGCGGCGAGGAGATGCACAACGCGCCGCAACCGCAGGCGGCCCAACAGGGACAGGACATCGACTACGTCGACTAACGGACGCCGCGCCGGCCTCCCGTCTCGTCGCCCGGTCCCCGTCTCCCGGGTTCGTGACCGACTCGGATTCTCCCGCGGAGCGACGTCTGTGACGGTTTCTCGTACCGCAGGTCTCCCGATTGCATCAATAGATAGAAAAAGCCCGGCGTACAAGCCACGGCTAACATGGACGTCAAGTACGACCTGAACAGTTACGTGCGGGTGCTGAAACTGGCGAGCACCCCCTCCTGGGAGGAGTTCTCCCAGATCGGTCTCATCGCCGGCGCCGGCATCTTCCTCGTCGGCTTCATGGGGTTCGTCATCTTCGCACTCATGAGTTTCCTCCCCGGAGGTGTCTAGGGTGCCCATCTTCGCCGTCAAGACGACTGCGCGACAGGAGCAGACTGTCGCCGACATGATAGCCACCCGTGAGGAGCCGGAGATACACGCCGTCCTCGCCCCCGACTCGCTGACGAGTTACGTGATGGTCGAGGCGGACAACAACGCGGTCATCAACCGTGTCCTCGAAGAGATTCCGCACGCCCGCGGACTCGTCGGCGACGGGCAGGCCACCTCCAGCATGGCCGAAGTCGAGCACTTCCTCTCGCCGACGCCGGACGTGGAGGGCATCGCGGAGGGCGACATCGTCGAACTCGTCGCCGGCCCGTTCAAGGGCGAGAAGGCGCGCGTCCAGCGCATCGACGAGACGAAAGACCAGGTCACCGTCGAACTGTACGAGGCGACGGTCCCGATTCCGGTCACCGTCCGCGGCGACCAGATTCGCGTGCTGGATAGCGAGGAGCGCTGAGAGCGCACCTCGGGCGGTGCGAGCGGCGTCCCCGCGCGTTTCCAACGCCGACCGTTTCTGCGGGTGACTCCCCGTCTCGTTCTCGACCCTCACCACGAGCGTCGCCGCCGGCGACGGCTACAGTGCGCCGCGCTCTTTCAGCGTCTCCACGACCGACTGCAGGTCGGCCTCCGACTCCACCTCGCGCTTGACACGCTCCCGTTCGCGCACGTCGGAGGAGTTGGCGTCGTACGCGCGGACGAACTCGGCGCGGGAGTGTTCCTCGAACGCGTGGCGGATGGCGAAGTAGCCTTCGGGGACGATGGTGCCGCACACCTTGCACTCGTGACGCTCGTGTTCGACCGTCTGGTGGATGATGGCGTCCTCCACCTCCTCGAACCGCCCGTCACACTCGGCGACGCCGCACTTCCACAGGGACATACTGGCGGAGACGGATACAGGGGACTAAACCGTTCCGCAGGCCGGCCGGACGCCCCGTCGGCCGACTGTCACGTGCCGCCGCCGGGACCGACGGACGCCACCCGCCAATCGGTCGGAAGATAGTAATGACTAACCACGACGGCACCGCATCGGGAGACGTGACCGCTACGTCCGCGTCTCCCCCTGCGTCCACGCGCGTCGATATGCACGTGAAGATTCTGGACGAGCGCGTCGCGTCCCGGGCGAAAGCCCGCGGCATCGACGTGCTGGTGTACGCTCCGCACTTCGAACGCCTGCCCGACATCCGGGAGACGGCCGCGAAGTTCACCGACGACGAGTTGCTGGTGGTTCCGGCGCGGGAGGTGTTCACCGGGACGTGGCGGCAGCGTCGGCACCTCCTCGCCCTCGGCCTCTCCTCGCCCGTTCCGGACTTCATCACGATGGAAGCCGCGTTCGCCACCTTCGCGCGGCAGGAGGCGGCGGTCCTCGTCCCTCACCCCGGCTTCCTCAACGTGAGCCTCGGCCGCGAGGAGGTCCGCGCGCACGCCGACGAGATACACGCCATCGAGACGTACAACGGGAAGCTGTTCTCCGGGCAGAACCGACTGGGGCGGGAGTTGTCCGCGGCGTTCGGCATCCCCGGCTTCGCCTCCTCGTACGCCCACCTCAGCGGCAGCGTCGGCGAGGCGTGGACGGAGTTCGACCGGGCCATCGAATCGACCGAGGACCTCGTGACGGCCCTTCGCGAGGGCGCTCCTCGACGCGTCATGTACCGCTCGGGCGTCGGCCACGGCCTGCGCACCGCCCTCGAGTTCGCGCACCTCGGGTTCGAGAACTCGTGGGGGAAGATAGACCGACTGTTCCTCTCGGGGATGGAGCCGACCCACCCCGGTCACATCGCCTACGACGGCGACTTCGACGACGTGCGGGAGTACTGACCGCGACGCCGGCGGGGCGGGCTACCGTCGAGCGACGACGAGGTAGAGGACGAGGACGATGCCGGCACCGACGAGGTTGCCGACGAGGCCGGCGAGGAACGTCGCCGCCGTCCACGCGAGGCGGTTCGGAACCCGGTTTCGCTCGGCGTCGTAGTAGACGAACAGCGCCGGCGCGATACCGACGAGGACCAGAATCAGGAACAGGACGAGCAGTTCCGGACCGCCCGGGAGACCCGGGAACAGCGGTATCGACCGGAACGCGGCGACCGGCTGGAGGGACTGTAGAACGACCGACATACTCGCGCCGTTCACGAGCGTCGTGTTAAACGGTGGCGATACGGAACCGTCGCCTCAGAACAGGCCGAGGAGCGCGGCGGCTTCCGCGAACGACGTGTCGAGGGCGAACACGTAGTAGTGGACGGCGGCGAGGACGGCGAGTTCGACGGCGGTGACGACGAACGTGACCGGGTTGGCCCACTTGCTGGAAGTGGCGACGCCCGTCGGCAGGTCGTACTCCTGCGAGGAGAGCGGGTAGAACAGCGCGATGCCGCGCTTGGACCCCACCACGTCGAGGACGTAGTGCGTCGCCACGCCCACCCAGACGAACTGCAGGTTGCCGAAGACGTACGGGAAGGCGACGAAGACGGCGAGGACGGGGAGGTTGTGTAGGGTCTTGCGGTGCTTGCCGAAGGCGGTGTCCACGTCGGGGAACAGTGCGCCGAGGATGACCGGGAGCGACAGTTCGGCGACTCTCGTGCCCGCTTCGAGGGCGAGGGCCGCGGGCGTCTCCTCGACGAGGGGTCCCGACGTCGGGTCGACGGCGAGGATGACGCCCAGTCCGACGGCCAACAGCGCGCCGTTCGTCACGTGCCCTTCTTTGTTCATGAAGCGACTGTCTGCGCGCCGAGAACACAAGCGTTGTGCCACGGCCGGAATCGTCTGCCGTCCGTCAGACGCCCCGCGATTCGACGGCGGTCAGCACCGTCTCCAGCGCTCGGCGGGCTATCTGCTCCTTTATCGCCGCTCTGTCACCGCCGAACTCGTATCGGTCGACCGTCGTGTACGACGCGCCCGTCCCCCAGTCGCCGCGGTGCGCCAGTCCGACGAACACCGTCCCGACCGGTTTCTCCTCGGTGCCGCCCTCGGGGCCGGCGATGCCCGTCGTCGCCACCGCCCAGTCCGTGGCGGCGGTGTCGCGGACGCCGGCGGCCATCTGTCGGGCGACGGGTTCGGAGACGGCGCCGTGTTCGTCCAGCGACTCCCGTGAGACGGCCAACGCGCGCAGTTTCGCGTCGTACGAGTAGGTGACGACGGAGCGGTCGAAGTAGTCCGACGACCCCGGCACGTCGGTGAGCAGCGATCCGACGAGTCCGCCCGTGCACGACTCGGCGACGGCCAGCGTCTCCCCCGCCTCGCGGAGGGCGTCGCCGACGCGGACTTCGACCGGCGGGTCCGTTGCGAACTCTCGCATACGTGCGTCGAGGGGCGGCGTCGACAAAAAGGCCCTCCGCCGGCGGCCGCGCGCCGACCTGCCGATGGCGAAAGAGCCACGACCCTCCACTCCGAGGACTCGGACGAGATGGGCGACGACGCTTACGACGAACCGCTGTTCTTTCAGGTGATGCAGTACGCCGCGCGGGCCGACAGAGACGTCGTGGGCATGGTCTCTGGCGACCCCGACTGGGAACCGCCGCAGGCGCTCCGAGACGGCCTTCGGGAGTACGCCGACGCCGACTCCGACCAGTTCCAGTACCCGCCGAGCGAGGGCCTCCGCGAACTCCGAGCGGAGATAGCGGAGCGACGGAACGTCGACCCCGCGCGCGCGTCGTGACGAACGGCGCGGGCGAGGCGAACTACCTCACGATGGCGCGCGCGATGGAGCGCGGGTCGGGGTCGGAGTTCCTCCTCACCGACCCGGTGTACCCGTACTATCCGGGGAAGGCGACGATGCTCGGCGGCGAGGCGACGAAAGTGCCGGTGCTGGAGAGCGGCGACCCGGATGTGGCGGCGATGCGCGAGGCGGCCTCGCCGGAGACGGCGGCCATCCTCGTCAACACGCCGAACAACCCGACCGGCGCGGTGTACGACCGCGAGACGGTCGAGGCGCTACACGATGTCGCCGTCGAGAACGACGCCCTCCTCCTCGTCGACGAGGTGTACGACCACTTCGACTTCTCCGGCGACTTCGAGAGCGCCCTCACCCTCGACTCCGACCGGGTGCTCGTCACCTCGGGCTACTCGAAGTCGATGGCGATAACGGGCTTCCGCGTCGGCTACGCCGTCTTCCCCGAGGAACTCGTCTCCGAGGCGAAGACGCGGCACATGCTGGTGAACGTCGCCACGAACCGCCCCGGGCAGGTGGCCGTCCTCCGCGCACTCCGGGAGACGCCCCCGGACTACTACGAGGGGACCCGCGACATGCTCCGGGAGCGAATCGGCTCGTTCACCGACGCCCTCGACGCGGCGGGGGCCGCCTACACGAGTCCGCGGGGGGCGTTCTACGTGCTGGCGCGCTTCGAGGACTTCCCCGGAACGCTGTCGAACGTCGAGACGCTGATAGACGAGGCGGGCGTCGCCGGGATGCCCGGCGAGGCGTTCGGCGACGCGTACGCGGACTGGATTCGGTTCGCCCTCGTGACGCCGCGGGCGGACGAGGCGGCGTCGCGTCTCGCCGACTACTTCGCCTGAGAGACTGCCGACAGGTCGCTCCGCGGACCGACGAGTACACAAGTCCCCACCGCGTGCGTCCCGCTATGACGAACATCGACGTCGAACCCGTAGACCACGTCGAAGGCGAAGACGACGGCTCCGACGGCGGCGACGCGGCGGCCGACGACACGGAACTCTCGGTGGACGTGGAGACGCGGACGACCGACGAGACGGACCTGCCGGAGTACGTCGACGCCCCCGAGTACGTCCTCTACGGCGGGAAGGGCGGCGTCGGCAAGACGACGATGGCGGCGGCGACGGCGCTCTCCTCGGCCGCCGCCGGCACGGCCACGCTCGTCGTCTCGACGGACCCGGCGCACTCCCTCTCGGACACGCTCGGGACGCCGGTGCCCGCCGAACCCGCGCAGATACGCGACGACATGCCCCTGTACGCCGCCGAAATCGACCCCGACGAGGTCATCGAGGGCCCGTTCGCCACCGAGGAGGGCGCGGGCGGGTTCGACGCCGCCGACCTGGACGCCGACGACAACCCCCTTCGAGGACGACGGCGACGACGCCGCGAACGACGGCCCGTTCGGCGGGCCGGGCGGACAGGCCGGCGACGCCGGCGCTGGGAACCCCTTCGGGATGGACATGGGCGGGATGGAGGACGTCCTCGGCGACATGATGGGGCCGGGGTCGATGCCCGGCGCGGACGAGGCGGCGGCGATGCAGCAGTTGGTGGCGTACCTCGACGACCCGCGGTTCGACCGCGTCGTCGTGGACACCGCGCCGACGGGCCACACGCTCCGCCTGTTGGAGTTGCCCGAACTGATGGACTCGATGCTCGGCCGCATCGCCCGCATGCGCCAGAAGTTCTCCGGGATGATGGACAACCTCAAGGGGATGTTCGGCGCGGGGGGCCCCCAGCAGGCGGGGATGGCGGACTTGGACGAGTTGCGCGAGCGAATCGAACGCCTGCGCGCGGTCCTCCGCGACCCCGAGCGGACCGACTTCCGCGTCGTGATGATACCCGAGGAGATGAGCGTCGTCGAGTCGAAACGCCTCGTCGACCGACTCGACGACTACGACATCCCGGTGCAGACGCTCGTCGTCAACCGCGTCATGGAGAACCTCGCGGACGTGACGACGACGCCCGTCGACTCGGAGTGGGTCGTCTCGCCGAACCTCGAGGAGTGCGAGTTCTGTCAGCGGCGGTGGAGAGTCCAGCAGAACGCCCTCCAGCGTGCGACCGACCTGTTCCGCGGGCGGAACGTCAAGCGCGTGCCCCTCCTCGCCGACGAGGTGAGCGGCGAGGCGGCCCTGCGCGTCGTCGCCGCCTGTCTGGCGTAGGACCGCTCTGGAGTCCCCCCTATCAGCGGTGATATTCGGCACCAATCTTTATCACGTCCTCGGTGACGGAGAGTCGAAAGTGGGGGATTGCCACTTTTCCGAGGATAAAACGCAAACATGCTACGACGTATTCAGACGCTCTTTCGGGGCGCGAGACGCGACCCGTCTGAGATGGGAAACGACGCACAGAGGGGGATAGAGAGGGGAAAACCGAAGGGTGATCTGCGAAACGACGGCGGTGTCGTGACGGCGCAACCGACAGACGGCGCGACGACCGGGGCGACGTAGAATTGCTCGTCGAATACCAGTCCGCCGTCCTCGACAGTCTCGGGCGGGACGCTGAACGCCTCGCGAAGGGGGACCTGACCGTGACGTTCGACCTCCCCGACCCGCGACGGACTCGGACGCTCTGACGGACGCGCAGGCCGACTTCGACCGTTTCGCGGGCGACCTGCGGACGGCGACGGAGAACGTCCGCGCGTCGTCGACGACGCCACCGCGGTGTCCGAGGGCGTCGCCGTCGCGGGCGAACGGGTCGGGTCGACGACGGAGGAGGTGACGAACTCCATCGAGGAGATAGAGTCCTCGACGACGGAACTCGCGACGGGGGTGGACGGACTCGCGGACCAGTCCGAGGAGGTGACCGAGACGGTGGCCGACCTCTCGGCCTCCATCGAGGAGATAACGGCCTCGACGGAGACGATTCGACGGCAGTCCGACGAGACGACCAGCATCGCCGCCGAGGGGGAAGCGGAGGTCGACCGGGCGCTCACGCGAATCCGGACGGCGACGGAGTCGTCGGCCTCGGCGGCCGACGAGATGGACCAACTGGAGACGCGCATCGCCCGCGTCGAGGAGATACTCGACGTCATCGCCGGCATCGCCGACCAGACGAACCTGCTCGCACTCAACGCGAACATCGAGGCGGCGCGGGCGGGCGACGCCGGCGAGGGGTTCGCCGTCGTCGCGAACGAGGTCAAGACGCTGGCGACCGACTCGCAGGCGTCGGCGGACGAGATAACGAGCATCATCGAGGACCTCCGCGACCAGACCAACCGGGTCACCGACCGCATCCGGCAGGCGAACGACGAGATACGCGACGGGACGACGGCAGTCGCCGACGCGGCGACGACGCTGGACACGGTCCGCGAGACGGTCGACGCCACCGACGACGGCCTCGAAGAGATAGCCGAGGCGGTGTCGCGACAGGCCGACAACGCGCAGGCGGTGAGCACGCTGGTCGACGACGTCTCGACCACCGCGAACCAGATGAGCGCCTCGCTCCAGCAGGTGGCCGCCGGGGTGGACGAACAGACGACGGCGATGGACGCCGTCGCACAGGTCGCGGTGGGCCTCGGCGACGACGGCGAACTGCTCCACGAACTGGTCGACGCGTTCAAAGTTGACGACGACGAGTCGGCCGCCCTCGACGAGGTGGACCTCGACGCGGCGGAGACGAACATCGAAGCGGAGTCGGAACTACTCGAAGAGGTCTAGCGCTCTCACGCGAGTTTTCTGAGGTAGCTGTACGCCGTGTCGAGCCACGAACGCGGGAGGAAGCGCGCAAGCGCGGCGACGCGCGCGGGCGTGCCGGGGTAGTAGCGAGCGCGGGGTTTCGTCGAGGACGCGGCGTCGACGATGTCCTCCGCGACCCGTTCGGGGGGGATGGCCGCCGGCCCGCCGCCGCCGAGCAGTTGCGTGTCCGAGAGCAGTTCGTAGAACGACTCGTACGCGCCCGAGCGCTCGATACCGGGAATCTCCTCGCCGCCGTCCACCTCCGTCTCGACGCGGTCCGTGAAGTTCGTGGCGACAGGCCCCGGTTGGACGAGGACGGCGTCCACGTCGTACTCCGCCACCTCGTTCCGGAGCGCGTCGGTCATCGCGCCGAGCGCCGACTTCGACCCGGCGTAGACGCCGCCGCCGGGGAAGGAGATGTCGCCGGCGACGCTGGAGACGTTCACGACGGTGCCCTCGCCCTGCCGGCGCATGTGGGGCAGGGCGGCGCGAATCAGCCGATGCGGGCCGTAGACGTTCACGTCGAACTGTCGGTGGACCTGTTCGGTCGGCACGTCTTCCAGCGGGCCGAACTGGCCGTAGCCCGCGTTGTTGACGACGCAGGTGAGATGTCCCTCCTCCTCGACGATTCGGTCGACGACGCGTTCGACGTCGTCGTCGTCGGTCACGTCGAGCGTCGCCAACTCACAGCCCTTCTCGCCCAGCGTCTCGATGTCTGCCGGGTTGCGGGCCGTCGCGTAGACGCGCCAGTCCTCCTCGAGGAACGACAGCGCGGTGGCGCGACCGATGCCGGACGAACAGCCGGTGATGAGGACCGTCTTCGGATGCACGTTCACGCTGTCTCCCCGCGGCGAGTTAATTGTACGCGGTTCGGCGACGGCGTGCGACGCGGCCGCAGCGACTGCCTATCGGTACTCTGCCTTCGCCTCGTCGGCGTACGCGTCCGCTCGCCGGGTCGGTTCCGGGAGCTTGTAGCCGCCGCAGAGGCGAGAGACGAGGTCCGTCGCCGTCGGCACGGAGACGCGGTGGCCGGGGCTGACGTACAGCGGGTTGATTATCGGCTCCGAGTCGTACTGCCGGGACTGGTAGGCGTGGCCGATGACCTCGCCGGGGTCGGCGTTCTCGACGGTGTCGTCGGCGACGACGTCGGTCCGCCAGCCCTCGGGGCGGCCGTCCACGTCCTCGGTCGGGCGGCCGCACAGCAGGCTCTTGGCGACGCCGACGCTCGGCCTGTCGAAGACGACGCCGAGGTGGGTGGCGAGGCCGGCCTGCCTGAAGTGGATGCGGCCGCTACCGTCGAACAGCAGCAGGTCCGGGTCGCAGGAGAGTTTCTCGAGGGCGGCGACGATGGGCCCACCCTCGCGGAAGGAGAGCAGACCGGGGACGTACGGGATTTCGAGGTCCGTCACGGCGTGGACGCGTTCGACTACGGTGTCGCCGCGGGAGACGACGACGGCGCTCACGCCTCTGTCGTCGAGGAACGCCTGGTCGACGCCCGCGACGAGGGGTCGCTCGCCGGTCAGCGACGCCTCGGTGCCGAGCGACACGTCGCGCGGGTCGAAGTCGAACGCGTCGGTCCAGTCGCGGCCGCGGCGACGTCGAACTGGAGCGTCTCCATCTCCTCGCGGGAGAGCGCGGGGTCGGGGAGGAACTCGGGGCGGACGGGTCGCATCGGTCAGAACCTGCGGCCGGGGCCGCCCATCCCGCCGCCGCCACCGCCGCCGCCGAAGGAGAGCTTGTTCGGCACGCGGAAGCGACCTTTGACCCGGCGGCCGTACGCCAGTCCGATGACGAGGCCGACGAGGTGGGCGAAGTGGGCGACGTTGCCCTGTCCGAGGTTGCCCGCCGCGCCGGGTTGGAGGAAGAACACCACCGAGATGCCCGCGAAGCCGAGGGTGAACAGCCAGAGCGGGACCGGGATGAGGAAGTAGAGGTATATCTTCAGGCTCGGGTTCAGCACGGTGAGGACGCCGAGGACGGCGAATATCGCGCCGGACGCGCCGAGGACGGCCGTCGGGACGCCGGGTTCGAGGAGTATCCCGATACCGACGTGCGACAGGCCGGCGAGGATACCGCTCCCGAGGAACAGCGCGGCGAACTTCCGGGAGCCGATGTACTTCTCCACGAGTGGGCCGAAGAAGTACAGCACGATGCTGTTGCCGACGATGTGGAAGAAGTTGTACGGACTGTGAGCGAAGACGGACGTGAACCACGTCCAGACGTAGAACGGGTTCGACGAGGAGAGCGCGAAGATGTCGATGAACGTCCGCTGACCGGCGAGGAGGAGGACGACCCACTCCAGGGCGAACGTCACCCACATCAGGCCGAGGAAGACGAACGCCATGTTGTCGCGGAAGTAGCCCAACGGACCGCCGGTGCTGGTCAGTCGCTCGACGACGCCTTCGGAACCGCCGGCGTCGTTCACCGAGTCGTCGAAACCGCTGTCGAACACCCCCGAGGGGTCGTCCCACTCCGAGAGGCCGGGACAGGCGTGGTTCTCCGGCAGTCGGTGCTCCGCGCAGAACGTCTGCCCGCACCGCCGACACTGGTACGGCAGATTCTCGTGCTTCCCACACTCGTCGCACGTAGCCATTGTGCAGGGCTAGTCGCGGCGGGCTAAAAGCGGTTCCCCTCTCGCGTCCGGCGGTCGCACGGGCGGCAGGCGGTTCCCGGGGGCGTCGCCGGTCTCGGGCGCGCGGGCCGTCAGGCGTCGTCGGCGGCGACGGGTCCGTCCCGTCCGTTCCCGTCCCCTCGGTGGCGTCGCCGCCCGGACGGTAGTTGCTCGGGACGACCGTCGCGTGTGCGATGCCGACGCGGTCGTCGCGGTCGGTGGGCTGTTTCGTTGCCATCTCTATTCGAACGTTGCCGCGCCACCGCCTAATAATTACCCATGCGCATAATTCATTCCGAACGCGGGAACGGATAACTCGTGCGTATGACTCCCGGTGGCGACTCGGCGCGCGTCGGGGGCGGCGCCGTCGCTGGCGGCGTGAAAAAACGGAGAGAGAGGGCGGTTACGCGAAGTTCTCTTCGTAGAGGTCCATCGCGTGTTCGATGGCGTCCTTGGCGGCCTGCGCGTCCTCCCAACCGAGCGTCTCGACTTCCTTGCCCTTCTCGAGGTTCTTGTACGTCTCGAAGAACTCCGCAATCTCGCGCTTCTGCTGGTCCGAGAGGTCGTCGACGTCCTGCACGTCGTCGTAGCGCGGGTCCTCGGTGGGGACGGCGATGACCTTGTCGTCCTTCTCGCCGTCGTCGTCCATGCCCATCAGCGCGACGGGGCGGGCCTCGATGACGCACCCGGGGAACGTCTGGTCCTCGACGAGGACGAGGACGTCGAAGGGGTCTTCGTCGTCGTAGTACGTCTGCGGCATGAAACCGTAGTCGGAGGGGTAGTGGACGTTGGAGTGGAGCACTCGGTCGAGGACGACGCCGGGGACGTCCTTGTCGTACTCGTACTTGTTGCGCTCTCCCTTCAGGCACTCGACGACCGCGTAGACCACGTCGGGTGCGTCGGGGCCGGTCTCCAAGTCTTCCCAGAGATTCGTCATACGTCTTGCCTCTCGCACAACGCGGAAAAAGTCCTTTCGCATCCCGTACTGACGGGCGACCGCACACGCGCAGGTGAAAACCACCGGACAGCCGTTGTTGAACTGCCTAGCGGACGTGGAATAATCTCCGTGGAATCTCTGGGTCGTATCGGTTAATGCACCGATAAGCGCACAGATAGTCGAAATGAGGCATTAGCGACGGTTACTGTGTATCGGCGTCCTGAAATCATCCCGGGGGAATCCCGAAATAATCTCTGCAACAAAGCGTCAGTTGAGAAGCGTTAAATAGTTAGGTGACATTTCCCCGACTATGTCAGAGGCACAAACAGTCAACGACTCGGGCCTGGCACGCGATCTGACCGCGTTCCAGCAGAACATCCTCGTCATCCTGGCCGAGGAACCGATGTACGGACTCGCTATCAAGCGCAATCTCGAAGACTACTACGGGACGGAGGTCAACCACGGCCGCCTGTACCCCAACCTCGACGACCTGGTCGAGATGGGTCTCGTAGAGAAGAGCGAACTCGACAAGCGGACGAACCAGTACGAACTGACCGAGAAGGGCCACGACGCGGTCCTCGACCGCTTCGCGTGGATGCTCGACAAGTTCGTCACCGACGAGACGCGCGCGGACGAAGTGCGCGAACTCATCGACGCCAACCTGTAACGACGACGCGACCGAAGGGAGAGTTCGTCAGAACTCGGGCACGTCCGCGTCGGCGGCTTCGAACACGCGTTCGACGCTCTCGCGGACGACGGTTTCCTGTTTTTTCGACGGCCACGCGTTCCGTGGATAGTACTCCGTGAGGAACTCCTGTATCTCGTCGCGCGAGGCGGCGTCGGCCCGGCGCAGGTAGTGGTTGCCCATGAAGTCCGCGAAGATACGGGCGTTCGCGGCGTGCGTCGCGCCGTCCTCCGCCTCGACGGCGTCGACGAGTTCGGCGTTGTGTTCCTCGACGGCGTCCCAGTCGCCGTCCACGTCGGCCCCGGTCAGCGGAATCTCGTACGCCCGGCCGGTGTCCTCGATGCGTTCGACGCGGACGACGCCATCGTCCATCCACTCGGCGGGGTGCAGTACCAGCGTCTCGTCCTCCTCGCGGATGCGGGACGTGAAGTCGTGGTCGGCAAGCATCTCCGCGCGCCGGCCGCGGTACGCCGCCGCCTCGTTCTCGTCCACCGCGTCGCGGGCGAGTCGGGTCAGGCGCGCCGCGCCGTCCACGACGGCCTCGGGTAGTTCGCCCGTCTCGCTGTCTGCCGCCTCGCCGTCCGTCGCTTCGCCGTCTCTCCGTGTCTCCTCATGCATGGTCGAGGGCCTCGTTCGCTAGTGAGTCGGCGCGGTCGTTTATCTCTCGCGGAACGTGTTCGAGCGACCACCGGTCGAACTTCTCCAGCAGTTCGCGGACGCGCACGCGACGTTCGCGGAGTTCGGGGTTGTTCGTGTCGTACTCGCCGCGCACCTGCTTGACGATGAGTTCGGAGTCCCCGCGGACGCCACCTCGTCGAAGCCGTACTCCGCGGCGACTTCGAGGGCGCGGATGAGCGCCTCGTACTCCGCGCGGTTGTTCGTCGTCTTCCCGATGGTGTCGGAGCCCTCGCCGACGATGCCCTCGGAGGTGACGATGGCCCACCCGATGGCGGCGGGGCCGGGGTTGCCC
>NZ_WPCD01000224.1:0-5683 GCF_009741955.1 Halogeometricum sp. CBA1124
GACGGTCACCGTCGCGGTGAACCCGGACGTGAGGCTCTCGTACCGGTAGCGGTCCCCGTCGCCGTCGCTCTCGCCTGCAGACGGAAGCCGTGTGTACCGTTGCTCCGCGCGCGACACGTCCAGCGTTCGCGGGTCGAGGTACGTGACGGCTATCGCCGCCGACTCCCCCGGAGCCAGTCCGAGACGCCGAATCGGGAGCGTGTTCGTCAGCGGCGTCACTGCCACGTCTACGTCGAGACAGTCGTCGAGGGCGGGAGCCGGTTCGCCGTCGACGGTCCACGACCCGCCCTCGGCGACGAGCGAGAGCGAATCGGACGCCGCGACGTCGTCGCCCTCGCCGGCGTCGAAGCGGTCGACTCGGACCGTCTCGGTTCGGAACTCCGAGTCCGTCCGGAGGCGGTATCTCACTCTCGTCGCGTCGTCGTCTCCGCCGACGGCGACCACCAGTCCGTCCGCCCGAATGCCGGGGGAGAACGAGACGGCGCAGTCCTCGAACCCGACGCCGTCGACCGGTTCCCAGCAGTAGTGGGCGTACACGGCGAACGCTCGCGAGAGGCGGTATTAAAGCGACCGCTGCGGCGGTCGAACCGCGCCGACCGAGGACTCAGGCCATCACGGCGTCGTCGTCGAAGTCGTACCCCGCGTAGCGGAGAAGTTCGGTCGCTCGCTCCGGTTTCGCGAGGAGGACGTCCCTGTCGTCGGGGAGGTTCGCGTCCGCGAACTCCTGCGGGAGGGCGAGTGTGCCCGACGGGACGCTCTCGTCGCCGACGACGGGGAAGTGCCCGGCGTCGAGTTTCATCACGAGGGGCACGTCGAGGCGGACGAGTTCCGCCTCGGCGTACAGTCGCTCGTTGACGTGCGTGTGGTCGGTTCGCTGTATCGCGGGAACGTCGCCGTCGTACGGTTCGACGTACAGGCGACCCAGGTAGTAACCGCTCGAGAACTGCTCGAACATCTGTGCATGTGATTGTCTCCCACGGAAGAAGATAAGTCTTGTCGCTAACATACTTATGGTCGAACAAACAAAGCGCTCGCCGCCGCGGCGGTCAGTCGTCCTCGTCGCCGCCGTTCGTCGCGCCCGTCATCGACCAGACGGCGGTGAGGCCGAGAATGCCGGCCGGGAGGAGGGGGAGGACGAGGAGCGCGACGGTGTAGGGGATGCCGAGCGACGCGAACACCGACGGGTCGAGGTAGATGATTCCCGGGACGACGAGCGTACACAGCACCAGTACGGCGACGAGTCCCCACCCGCGCGTGCCGAACCCCGCGGGCTCGGGTTCCTCGTAGCCGGCGTCGCTCCCGGCGGTGCCGTCGGGTCGGTGGACGTATCCGCCCGTGTCGTCGTCCTCAGAGCTCACTATCGGGAATTACCACCACCTTGCCAAAGCCCTCACGGTTCTCTATCATCTCGTGGGCGCGGGCCGCCTCGCTCATCGGCAGCACCTCGCGAACGCGCGGTTCGAAGGTGCCGTCCCAGACGAGGTCCAGGGCCTCGTCGGCCTGTCCGGGCGTCGCCATCGTCGACCCGATGACCGACAGTTGGTTCCAGAAGATGCGGTTCAGGCCGGCGTCGGGGTTCGGGCCCGTCGTCGCCCCGCAGGTGACGACGCGGCCGCCCTTCCGGAGACTCTTCAGGGAGTCCTCGTACGTCGCCGCGCCGATGTGGTCGACGACCATGTCGACGCCGCGGCGGCCCGTGGCGTCGCGAATCTCCGCAGCGAAGTCCTCGTCCTCGTAGTTGATGGTGTGGTCCGCGCCGCAGTCGCGGGCGTACTCCAGTTTCTCGTCCGTCGAGGCGGTGGCGAACACCTCCGCGCCGGCGTGGTCGGCTATCTGGACCGCGGCGTGGCCGACGCCGCCGGACGCGCCGAGGACGAGGACGGACTCGCCGGGGCGGAGTTCGCCCCTGTCGACGAGCATCCGCCACGCCGTCTGGAACACGAGGGACGACGACCCGGCGACTTCCCAGTCGACGCCCTCGGGCACGGGGACGAGGTTCTCCTCGGGGACGGCGGCGTACTCGGCGTGGACGCCGCGGACGTGTTCGCCGATGATGTGGAAGTCGTACGACAGGGTCGGGTCGCCCTTTCGGGAGAACTCGGTGTTCTCTCCGGCGACGCCCGCGATGAGTGCGACGCGGTCACCGGGTTCGAAGCGGGTGACGCCCTCGCCGACTTCGTGGACGACGCCGGCCATGTCGCTGCCCGGGATGTGCGGCATCTCCAGGTCGATGCCGGGCATCCCCTTTCGCGTCCAGATGTCGAGGTGGTTCAGCGCGGCCGCCTTCACGTCCACCACGACTTCCCCCCCGTCCGGCCTCAGGGTCCGGGAAGTCGCCGTACTCGATTACCTCGCGCCCGCCGTGTTCCGCGAATTGCACAGCCTTCATAGACACCCCGTCACGGGGAGACGACAAAAGCCCCCGTCTCCACACACGTCTTACCTTTAGTTCGACGAACGACGATATTCGCGGCGCACCCCTCCTCGGAATCGCCGGCCGCGACGGTGCCGGCCGGAGGCCGTGAGAGAGTGATTCACAATCTTCATGCGGGTCGTCTACGATGTGGAGACGATGCCGGGAGACGGACGGCACATCGAAGAGGTAGTTCTCAGCCGGGAAGGCGTTCTTCGGGCCATCGTTCGGGAACCTCAAACAAAGCGGGAGTTGACGGAGTCGGTCAGCAGTTCGCGTTCGACCGTCGACCGGGCGATTCGCGAACTCCTCGACGCGGGCCTGGTGAGACAGGCCGGTGGCGAGTACGAGGCGACGATGGCCGCCGAGTGCGCCCTGGACGCCGTCGGGGCGTTCCACGACCGGATGCGGACCGTGAGCGACGCCGTCGCCGCCCTCGGCCACCTTCCCCCGGATACGCCGTTCGACCCGGTGTTCCTCGACGGTGCGGAGGTGCAGGTGACGACCCCGACGATGCCGGACGGCGTCGTCGAACGCCTCTTCGAGAGCATCGAAGACGCCTCGCACGTGCGCGGCATCGCTCCGGTCGTCCTCTCCGGGCACCTGCAGTCGTTCTACGATGCCGCGAAGGAGGGCGAGGCCCGCATCGAGATGCTCATCGACGGCGACGTCCTCGACCGAATGGTGGCCTCGCCGAGCACCCGTGACATTCTGGCCACGCAACTGCGAGACGAACAGGTGTCGATTTCGCGCGTCGACGTCCCGTTCTCCTTCGGTGTGTGGATAACCGAGGAGGAGGCCGGCGTCGTCGTCTACAGCGACACCGGCGTCCGCGGCATCATCGTCAACGACACCGACGAGGCGTACGCGTGGGCCGAGCAGTGGTTCGACGACCTGTCCGCGGCGGCGACCGCACTCACGGTCGACGGCGTCGCGAACGCCGGCGACGAGTAGCCGAGGGCGCGAGAACTTTGTCCGGCGGGGCCGAACCGGTCGGTCGTGAACGACCACGATAGCCACGACAGTCACGAGGAACACGGCAACCACGAGGAACACGACCAGCACGACGGCCACGACCACCACGAGGAACGCGACCAGCACGACGGCCACGACCATCACGAGGAACACGACCAGCACGACGGCCACGACCATCACGACCACCACAGTCACGACGTCGAGACGCTCGGCGTCGGCGTCGTCACCGTCTCCTCCTCCCGGTCGATAGACGAGGACGGCGCGGGCGACGCAATCGTCGCCGCGTTCGAGGACGGCGGGCACGAGGTGACCGTCCGCGAACTCGTCGCCGACGACTTCGACGGGGTCCAGTCCACGGTGAACCGCCTCGTGGACCGCGACGACGTGGACGCCGTCGTCACGTCGGGCGGGACGGGCGTCACTCCCGACGACGTGACCGTCGAAGCCGTCGAGGACCTCGCGGGCAAGACGCTCCCCGGATTCGGCGAACTGTTCCGCCGACTCTCCGCCGACGAAATCGGCACGCGCGTCGTCGCCACCCGCGCGACGGCCGGTATCGTCGACTCGACGCCCGTCTGCTGTCTCCCCGGGAGCGAGAACGCGGTCCGACTGGGCGTCGAGGAGATACTGCTCGCGGAACTTCCCCACCTCGCCGGCTTGGCGGGCAGAGAGGACTGAGACGACGGCGTCGCCTCAGTCGTCGGTCGCAGTCGCCGCGTCGTCCCGAATGGACGGGGCCGACCCGACGACGCGCTGATTCTGGGCGACCCAGCGGAGGAGCAGGTACGCGAAGACGTACTTCGCGAGGATGTCGAGGCCCGAGTAGCCCCACGAAGTGAGTCCCACGCTCAGCACGGCGAACCCCTCGCTTCCGAGCGCCCACAGGATCGGGTAGCCGAGCCACAGCGTGACCGTCAGCAGCTTCAGCGTCTCGAATATCTCGTCGGTCCCCGCGGCCGTCGCGTCCGCGGGCCACTCCACGAGGAGGACGTACAGCACCGCGACGAAGAACGCACAGCTGACGAGGAAGAACACCCAGCGGAGCAGGTGCGACGACGTGACGAGTGCCGCCGCCAGCCCGGTCACGCACATCCCGACGTCCATCGTAATCGCGGTGAACAGCTTCGTCGTGTCCGTCCCCGCGAGGAGACCGAGGGCGAGCAGAATCATCGGCGTCGAGAACGTCCACGTCAGATACCGCCCCCACGGGGAGAGGACCTCCTGACCCGCCAGCGCGTGGCCCGGGGGCATCTCCAGGACGCCGACCGTCAGCCCCGACACCAATCCGACGTAGCTGGATATCGACACGAGCGGAACGAGGAGGGTCGCGACCCAGATGAACCTGGCGCGCGGTTCCGCGACGTCTCGTCCCATGTAGACGAACAGCAGTATCGACAGGCCGGCGAGCGCGATGTTGACCCACAGCGACGACGCGAGCAGCGGGTCGTTACGTATCGCTTCGAGGACCTCCGGTTGCGTCGCCTGCGCGAAGCTGTCGGACTGTACGACCGCCGCGGACAACTGTGGAACTGTCGATGGCATATGTCGGGTCTTGTCCGGCATCTCGCCGCTTCGAGTGCCGGTCCGACAGTTCCTAGGGACGCGACCGGCATGTAGTTATCTCCTGCTTGACACTCCCGGCCGGTCGCTCCGCGGCCGGGCCCCGACGCCGTCGGGCCCGTCGTCGCGTCGACGATTGGATGTAAATACTGTCCGGGCGCGGCACTTTAAGGGTACAGACGGATAGGGGCCTGTATGAGCAGTCAGAAACCCCGCGAGGAGGAGGACGACGAACCGTTCTCCAGCGGAAAAGATGCCAGCCTCCCGAGTTCGGAGGTGACAGAGGGCGCAGACCGCGCCCCCCACCGCGCGATGTTCCGGGCGATGGGGTTCGACGACGAGGACCTCGGGTCGCCGATGGTCGGCGTCGCCAACCCCGCGGCCGACATCACGCCGTGTAACGTCCACCTCGACGACGTGGCCGACGCCGCCATCGAGGGCGTCGACGAGGCGGGCGGGATGCCCATCGAGTTCGGCACCATCACCATCTCGGACGCATCTCGATGGGCACCGAGGGGATGAAGGCGTCGCTCATCTCCCGGGAGATAATCGCCGACTCCGTCGAACTCGTCGCGTTCGGCGAACGGATGGACGCCCTCGTCACCGTCGCGGGGTGCGACAAGAACCTCCCCGGGATGATGATGGCGTCCATCCGGACGGACCTCCCCTCGGTGTTCCTCTACGGCGGGTCCATCATGCCCGGCGAACACGAGGGGCGCGACATCACCGTTCAGA
>NZ_WPCD01000127.1:0-10642 GCF_009741955.1 Halogeometricum sp. CBA1124
GTTCCTCCGCGCGAGCGACGACCGGTCTCGAGTCGGCATACACCCCCCGACGGTTCGACGGGTGAAAAGTCGGTCTCCTCGGGGCCGAACCGACGGGGAATCCGGCTGAAATACCTCCCTAACGAGTTCGAACTGCTAACTGTTTCAGACTGTTTCACGCACGTAATCGACAGACAGCGGTGCATCCGGTCGTCGTCAATTCCGGACAGTAACGGTCCGAAACGTGTTCTACTGTTTATAGACATCGCGGCAGTTCTCAGGGACGATGGGCGCCCGAGACTCCCCCGCACACGACTCGGCGTACGACTCGACGACCACCGGAACCAGACCCGGCGACGACCGGTCGGACCGGTACGTCCGCATTTCCCGCGACGACGCGTTCCACCTCCTCCAGAACGACTGCCGCCGCGCGGTCCTCCGCCTCCTCCTGACCGAGGAACGGGACGACCCGACCCCGCTCTCGACGCTCGCCGCGTTCGTCGCGGCCGTCAAGTACGAGGGCGACGACTCGGACGCGGTCGGCGAGGTACAGGAACGCGTGCGTATCGCACTCCACCACTCGCACCTCCCACTGCTCGCCGAACACGGCGTCGTCGACTACGACCCCGAGGCCGAGACGGTCGCGGCGGCACCGCTTCTGGCGGCCCTCGCGCCGTTCCTCTCGGACGGACTCGGCGGCGACGACGACCTCGTGGTCGACACGGTACAGGTCGAACGACACGGTCACCACGACGCCGTCGAGCACTGAACGGTCTCGCAGCATCGCTCGAAGAGAAGCTCCTCCTCCCGCAACCGCAGTCGTCGCGCGCCTACTCGCCGGAGAGCGTCCGCGACGGGCGGTTCACCAGGCGGACCACGCGGACGTGGTCTTGTCGGTGCCGTACAGGCGGTTGACGTCCTTCGCGTACACCATGTCGCCGTCGTGGTCGAGTTTCCCGTGGCGGTACTCCGGCGCGTCGTCGCGGACGTGAAGCGCCTTCACGAGGAACTTCTCGTCGCCGAACTCCTCCGTCTCGCCGACGACGAACTCGTAGTCGCCGGGGACGTTCACCTTGAAGCTCCGGGTGTCCTCGCGGTATCCCGTCCCCTCCTTGGGGTTGACCGTGACGTTGACGGCGACGTTGTCGACGGCGCGGGTCCAGATGGTGTTCGCGTCTTCGACACGGGCCTCCTCGGCACGCTGTTCGGGGCCGACTTCGATGCCCGTGATGCGAACGAGCATGATGGCCTCGGGCGTGTCCACGATGAACTCCTCGCCGACGGCGATGGTCTCGCTCGCCGGCGCGTCGACCATCGTCGTGAACGAGTCGCCGTCCTGCGAGACGACGACCTTCCGTTCGACCTCGGTCTCCTCCTCGACGGCGACCTTGTGGACGTGACTGCACTCCGTACAGCGAACCGTCGCCTGTCCGCCCATCTTCAGCACCTCGTGAACCGTCTCCTCCTCGGGCGAACAGGAGGGACAGACGACCGCGATGCGGTCCTGCGTATCACTCATGCGCGCCTCTATCCCGTCACGCCGTAAAAGTCCGCCCCTCCGCGGGTCCCCGTGAGACGGTCTGTCTGACACGCGTCGACGGGAGTTTGATGTCGACGGACCGTCACGTCCGCGTATGGTCTCCCGCGACACCAAACTCACCGCCGCCTTCGTCGTCCTCGCGACGGCGCTGTGGCTCGTTGCACAGCAGTTCACGACCGACTCGTGGGTCCTCTGGGCCGTCCTCGTCGCGTCGGCGTCGTCGTGCCGACGGTGCTGAACGAGGTTTCGGACTGACCGACCGGCTGACCCGCCCGCTGGTTACGGGTGCGACGGCTCCGTCGACCCGCGCCGCCGACGCTCGTTCACCGAGGAAGTTCCACTTCCTCGCCGTCTCGCGGTGTCACCGCTCGACAGTTGGGAGGTCTACGACCTCGCCGTCTCGCGGTGTCACCGCTCGACAGTTGGGAGGTCTACGACCTCCCCGTCCGCGTACACGGTCGGCTCTCTGATGATACCGTCCAGATGGAGTGGTGCCTCGGTGTCGCCGCCGATGCCGGCGTCGTCGCCGATGGCGATGTGGACTGTGCCCGCGGCCTTCTCGTCGAGGAGGACCGACCCGACCAGCGTCTCGACGCCGACGTTGGTGCCGATGCCCAACTCCGCGAGGTTGTAGGCGTCGCGGCCGACCTCCTCGGCGCCCGCCTCCACCTGTTCGCGGACGCTGTCGTCGGAGATGTCCGTCACGAAGCCGTCCTCCACCTCGAACCGGAGTTCCTGCCCCTCCTCCAGCAGGCCGTGGGGCATCATCGTCCCGTCCACGACGTAGGTCCCGTCCGCGGTCACCGGCGAGACGAACACCTCGCCCGCGGGGAGGTTCGAGAACCCGCCCGCCTCGTGGACGACGCCCGTGTCGGCCAACCAGTCGCGCGTTCCCGGTTCGAAGGTGATGTCGGTGCCCGCGGGCGTCGTCACGCGAATCACGCTCGCCTCCGTCACCTGCTGGAGGACGTCCAGACAGTGCTGCGAGATGACGTCGTAGTCGGCGTCTAACCCGGACAGGAACACCTCCTCGGTGATGCCCGGGAGCGTCGCGCCGCGCGCGCCGGCCTCGCAGGCGTCGCTCCGGGCGCGGGTGTGACTCAGGCTCTTGGTCGTCGGCGCGAGGAACACGTCCGCGGTGGCCATCGCGGCGGCGACGGCGGCGGGCGGTTCCTCGCCGTGCTGGTCGCCTGGCGGGTACCGCAGGAGGGTCGCGTCGTCCGTCACCTCCGCGGCCACGTCGTACAGCGCTTCGCCGATGGCTCGACGCCTGTCGTCGGTGACGACGACGCACGACTCGTCGGTACCGAGGTTCATACACTGCAGGACGGCCGTCTCCGCGCCGGCGCGTAACTCGTCGTCGGTCATGTCCCCGTGTGGGAGGCCCGCGGGGTTAGTCGTTCCCATCCCCGTCACGTCGCGCGGTCCCGGCGACGACGGCCGACGACCGATTAGTAACTCACCTCCGCGAGAATCCTCGCCGTTACTCGCCCCAGAGTTAATTTCTGATAAAAAATCTCCGAAATAACTATGGCTGTCCGCATTCGACAGTCGACCGATGATACGAGTGGGTGTCAACGGCTACGGCACGATCGGAAAGCGCGTCGCCGACGCCGTGGACGCACAACCAGACATGGAGGTCATCGGTGTGGCGAAGACCCAACCCAACTTCGAGGCCCACACCGCCGTCAAGCGCGGCTATCCGATGTACGCCGCCATCCCCGAGCGGATGCCCCTGTTCTCGGAGGCGGGCATCGGCGTCGAGGGCGCCGTCGACGAGATGGTCGCCGACGCGGACGTCGTCGTCGACTGCACGCCGTCGGGAATCGGCGCGGACAACAAGGCCCTCTACGAGTCGCACGACACGCCCGCCATCTTCCAGGGCGGCGAGGACGCCGACGTGGGCGAGGTGAGTTTCACGCCCGCGCGAACTACGACGACGCCGTCGGCGTCGACTACGTCCGGACCGTCTCCTGCAACACGACGGGGCTCTCCCGCATCATCGCGCCCCTGCGCGAGGAGTACGGCGTGGAGAAGGTGCGCGCGACGCTGGTGCGCCGCGGCGGCGACCCCGGGCAGAACTCCCGCGGCCCCATCAACGACATCCTGCCGAACCCCATCCACATCCCGAGTCACCACGTCCGGACGTGAACACCATCTTCCCGGACCTGTCCATCGACACGCTGGGACTGAAGGTGCCCGCCACGCTGATGCACGTCCACAGCCTCAACGTCACCCTCGAAGACGACGTGACCGCGGCGCACGTCCGGCAACTCCTCGAATCGGAGTCGCGCGTCTACGTCATCCCCGAGGGACTCGGCATCGACGGCGCGGGGAAACTGAAGGACTTCGCGCTCGACGCCGGCCGCCCGCGCGGCGACCTCTGGGAGAACTGCGTCTGGGGCGAGTCCATCGCCGTGGAGGGTCGCGACCTGTACCTGTTCCAGGCCATCCACCAGGAGTCCGACGTCATCCCCGAGAACGTCGACGCCATCCGCGCGATGACCGAGTCGGCCGAACAGGCCGAGAGCATGGTCACGACGGACGAACACGTCGGTATCGGCATCACGGGTGACCCGTCGGGTTTTAGCCACGAGGACGACGACGCCGTCGCCGAGACGGAACTCGCCGACGACTGAGCCGCCGTCGACGGCTCGCTTCGTCGGTCCTCGTCGGTCGCCGCCGGTTCAGACCTCGTAGAAGGCGACGTCGTCCGCTTCCGTGTCGAGGAGTGCGACGTGGTACGTGTCGTCCGCGCCCGGTATCGGCAGTCCGCCGGGGTTGACGTGGACCGTCCCCTCTCGTTCGTCGTACGTCCGCTGGTGGGTGTGCCCCCGGAAGACGTAGTCGTAGCTCTCCGAGTCGACCAGTCCGTCCACCAGCGTCTCGCTCGTCCCGTGGTAGGCGGCCACCGCGACGCCGTCGAACTCGAACGTCGCGCACTCGCCGTGGTAGGTTCCGAACGAGTCGACGACGTTCTCCAGTGCCCACTCGCCGTCGTTGTTACCGCGGACGGCGTGGAACTCGAAGTCGGCGTCGAAGACGTTCGCGGTGAACGGCGAGACGACGTCGCCGCAGTGAATCACCGTCTCGACGCCCGCGTCCTCGAACGTCTCCACCGCGCCGCGCGCCAACTCGAGGTTGTCGTGCGTGTCCGAACAGATGCCGACTCTCATACGCGGACGTTCGGCGGAATCGCGTAAGAAGGTTGGTGCGCGGGTCGCTCGGTGCCTGCGTCAGTCGTCGCGTTCGGTCGCCTCGCGGCTGGCGGCGATGAGGTTCTGCCGGTACTGGCTCAACGCCTCACCCATCTTCCGAACCTCCTCGTCGCTCATCGTGTCGTGTTCGTCGGCGTCGAAGAACGGCAGTTCCTCCTTCTCGGGAACGTCCATGACGACTCCAAGCTGAGATATCTGCTGGTAGTAGTTCTCCAGCACCCACTCCTCGCCGTGCGCCGTCACCGCTTGCTCGATGTACTCCGCCGCCTCGGGGTAGTCGGCGCGTAAGTCGTCGGTCACGCGTGTGAGTATCACGCCCCAGAGGTTGTGTGCTGGGACCCGGCCAGTATCTGCCTGTATCTCGCACGTGGCACGCGAACCCGCCGAATCCGCCGAACGGTCGAACTCCTCCCGTCAGTTCCGCTGGAGGACTTCCACGCCGACCAGCGACGCGCCCGTCAACGCGCGGATGTACGCGCCGCCGGCGATGGAGACGTGGCCGAAGTCGTCCTCGCTCAGCCCGTACATCTCGATGGCGCGGGAGGTGTCGCCGCCGCCGACGACGGAGAAGCAGTCCGTCTCCGCGATGGCGCGCAGGACGCCGACCGTCCCCTTCGAGAAGCGTTCGTCCTCGAACAGGCCGAGTGCGCCCTTCACGAAGACGGCCTCGGAGTCGCGAATCACCTCGTCGTACGACTCGACGGTGTCGGTGCCGACGTCGAGGTACGCGCGGTCCTTCTCGTCGACGTCGTCGACGGCTATCTCGGCGCGTTCGTCGTCGTCGTCCTCGTACGCGAGGTCGACCGCGAGCGAAATCTGGTCGCCGCGTTCGTCCAGGAGGGACGCGATGGTCTCGTGGTTCGCCTCCCACTGGTCGTCGAACAGGTCCATGTCGCCGACGTCGAAGCCGACGTCGTGACCGGCGGCGCGGAGGAACAGTTCGCCCGCGATGCCGCCCAGCAGGAATCGGTCCACCGTCCCGCCGAGGTTGTTCATCACGTCGATGACGTCCGTCGCCTTCGTCCCGCCGACGACCATCGTCACCTGTCCGTCGAACTCCCGAGTGGCGATGGCGGAGTTGGCCTCGTACTCCGTCTCCATCACGCGCCCGGCGTAGGCGGGCAGTTCGAGGGGAAAACCGACGAGGGAGGCGTGCGACCGGTGCGCCGCCGAGTAGGCGTCGTTCACGTAGGCGTCGAAGTGCGGCGCGAGGGTCTGCACGAACTCCGTCTCGGCCTTCGTTTCGGGCTCTTCTTCGGGGAGTTCGTCGTCGCACATCCGCGTGTTCTCCAAGAGGAGTATCTCGCCCGCGTCCAGCGACTCGACGGCGTCTATCGCCTCGTCACCGTAGGTGTCGGCGACGAATCCCACGTCGCGGTCGACGTGGGATGCGAGGATGGCGGCGTGCTGTTCGAGTGAGACGAAGTCGTCGTCGCCGGGGCGGCCCTGGTGGGCCATCAGGACGACGCGGTGGCCCACCTCGGCGAGTTCGCGGACGGTCTCGGCGTGGCGTTCGAAGCGTCGGTTGTCCTGCACCTCGCCGTCCTCGACGGGGGAGTTCAGGTCGAGGCGGACGAGGACGCGCTTGTCGGGTTCGAGGTCGTCGAGTGTCTTGAACGTGGACATGTGTGTGGTGGTTCGAAAGACGAGGAGATTTCACTTAGTGGTGGGCGGTCGAGGCTCAGTCGGCGGTGACGAACTCGGCCACGTCGAGCATCCGGTTCGAGAAGCCGTACTCGTTGTCGTACCACGTCAGAATCTTGTAGAGGCCGCCGTCGTTCACCATGTTCGTGGACTGCAGGTCGACCGTCGAGGAGAAGGGAAGGCCGACGATGTCCGAGGAGACGACTTCCTCGTCGGTGTAGCCGAGGACGCCCGCGAGGGGGCCGGAGTCGGCGGCGTCGCGGAACGCGTCGTTCAGTTCCTCGACCGACGGCGCCTCGTCGAGAGAGACGACGAGTTCGGTGATGGAGCCGTTCGGAACGGGGACGCGCATCGCCATGCCGTCGAGTTTACCCTCCAACTGGGGCAGAATCTCGGTCGTGGCCTGCGCGGCGCCCGTGGAGGTGGGGACGATGTTCTCGGCGGCGGCGCGGCCGCGGCGTGTCTTGGCCTTCGGGCCGTCGATGAGATTCTGCGACCCGGTGTAGGCGTGGACCGTCGTCAGGAGACCGGACTCGATGCCGAACTCGTCGTCCAGTACCTTCGCGACGGGCGAGACGGAGTTCGTCGTACAGGAGGCGTTCGAGACGACGTCCTCGCCGTCGTACTCGTCGTGGTTGACGCCGTAGACGATCTGCTTGACCGGTTCCTCGCCCTTCGGCGGCGCGGAGATGATGACCTTGTCCGCGCCCGCGTCGAGGTGCGCGGAGGCGTCCTGCTTCGTGCGGAAGATGCCCGTGCACTCGAGGGCGACGTCCACGTCGAGTTCGTCCCACGGCAGTTCGGCGGGGCTCTGGATGTTGAACAGGGAGACGGCGGTGTCGCCCGCGACGAGTTCCTCGCCGTCGAGCGAAACCTCGTCGAGGCGGCCCATCACGGTGTCGTACTTGGCGAGGTAGGCCATGTCCTCGAAGTCCATCACGTCGTTGATGCCGACGAGTTCGACCTTCGGGTTGTCCATCACCGCGCGGAACACGTTCCGCCCGATTCGCCCGAACCCGTTCAGTCCGACTCGCACCACCTCGTCGTCGTCGACGTTCTCGCCCGCAGCGAGGTACGATTTTTCACTCATATCCGAGTTTTCTCCGGCAAGATACTTGAATCCCTGTGTCTCTGACCAGACCCGCGAACGGACGAAATCCGTGTCGTAAGAGAGTCGTACTGTCGCTTTAGCCTGAACAATGATGGAGTTCCCACCCGTCGGCGGCGAACGAGAGTGATCAGAGAAACGCACGTTCGTTCACGACCGCGCACGTTCGGACGACCGGACGACGACCGCGAATCGACCCGCCGTCGGCGTCGGAACCCGCCGGGGGGAGAAGGCTTTTGACAGGAAGTAACCAAAGGTCGCGTGCATGAGAGATGAACGCGACGATCCGTTCGACAACATCTTCGACGAGATCGAACGGATGATGAACGAGATGACCGGTGGTGACTCCACCGGGTTCGCCTCGGAGACCCACATCGACGTGTACGATGAGGGTGAGGCGGTTCGACTCGTCGCGGACCTTCCGGGTGTGGAGAAGGACGCAATCGACCTGAAGTGCGACGGCGAGACGCTCACGGTGAGTGCCGCGAGCGACCGCCGCGAGTACGACGAACGAATCCGCCTCCCGGTCCGGGTGGACGAACACTCCGCGAAGGCGTCGTTCAAGAACGGCGTCCTGCAGGTCACCTTCCAGAAGTCGGAGGACTCGGCCGCAATCGACGTCGAGTAGCGCGACACCTCGGTGCGACGGTTTTCATTCGACCTTCGACCGTTCGGCAGTCTCCCGTATCAGTGCCGCCAGCCTGTCCCAGAAGTCCGCGTCGTACTTCTCGTGGTCGATGGTCGGTCGGGCGTTCGTCTCGGAGACGACGGTTCGGTCGTCGGCGACGAGGAGGTCGACGCCGAGGTAGTCGATTCCGAGCGTCTCGGCCACCGCGACGGCCAGTTTCCGATGTTCGGCCGAGACCGTGAGTTCGGTCGCCGTCGCGCCCCGGTGGACGTTGTGCTTCCACCGACCCTCGCCGAGTCCCTCGGGCAGTCGGCGTTCGACGCCGCCGACCACCTCGCCGTCGACGACCATCACGCGGTAGTCCCGCGCGTCGGGGACGTACTCCTGAAGCAGGTACGACTTGTCGCCCGTCGCCCGGTAGTCGTGGACGAGGTTCAGGTAGTCGACGACGCCCAAGAGCGAGTCCACGTCGCGCACCTTGGCGACGCCGACGCCGCGCGTGGCGGAGTTGGGCTTGACGACCAGCGGGAACGACAGGTCGGCGGCGGCCTCGACCACCGTCTCCTCGCCGACGGGGTTCGACACCATCCGCGTCTCCGGAACCGGCAGTCCCGCCCGCGAGAGCGCGGCTATCACGCCCGCCTTGTTCCGCGAGGTGAGCACCGCCTCGCGACCGTTCACCCACGACATCGGCGTCCGCGCGTCCAGCGCTCCGCCCTCCATCAGTCGCGTCGGGTAGACGAACCCCGCGTCGAACGACTCGCCGTCGTCGGTCAGTCGAATCGCCCGCTCCTTCGCGGGCAGGTGTTCGACGGTCACGCCTCGGTCCGCGAGTGGCCGGCGCATCCGCTCGAACGTCTCGCTAGACGTCGTCACCGCGAGTCGAAGCATCGGCTACGAGTTGGCGTGAGAGTGTAAAAGTGGCCGGGTCCGGCGACTCCGACGCCGGTGCCGGAAGTCGACCGATTCCGTCGGAAGAACCGCGAAGAGGCTCGCTCCCGATCAGGAGACGAGGAGTTCTTCGCCCTTCCGGAGAACCGCGAAGAGACTCGCTCCCGATCAGGAGACGAGGAGTTCTTCGCCCTTCCGGAGAACCGCGAAGAGACTCGCTCCCGATCAGGAGACGAGGAGTTCTTCGCCCTTCTCCACGTCGATACGGCACGGCGGCGACATCTTGTTGTAGGCGCGGCGAAGCGCGTCCTTGGCGATGGCGGCGTCCTCGACGCTGCAGTAGATGGTGAAGACGCGTTCGCCGTTCTGGATGCGCGCGGCGGTGCCGACGACCTTCCCGAACGACTGCCGCATCCCGTCGGAGACACGGTCCGCACCCGCACCGGTCGCTGCTTGTTCTCGCGCAGGACCTGGTGGGGGAACTTGCGGAGCACCATCTTGTAGTTCTCCTGACCGACCTGCTTCAGCATCACGCGGTTCGCGGACAGACGCGCCGATTCGAGCGAGCCGTGGCGAATCTGGCACTCCTCCTCGAGGCGGAGGCTGATCTGGACCGGGTAGTCCTGGGGGCCGGTCTGGAGGTTACCCATGTTGTGCTGTGCGATCTTCGAACCGGGGATGCCGGTGATGTACTCGCGTCGGGTGTACGACGGCTTGTCGATGTTGCGGTACATCGAGGCGGGTTTGTCTGCCATGGTTACTTGTGCGGAAGAACGGTCATCCGGCGTAAAAGCGCTTCGAAGCATCAGCAGTCTGCGTGCCCGTGCGTGCAGTTCCCACCCGGCGTCGTCAGCGCCGCCCGTCCCTCTCGTCGCCCCGCCTCGACCCCCGTCGGAACTATCAACTCGGCGACGAGCGTACGGGAGAGTCGTGGTCTCGCTCTCTCGACGCGGCGTCGGCCTCGTCCTCGGCCCGACGGGCTACGCCCTCGTCCGTCTGTTCCCGCCCACGGGCCTCGACGCGGCGGGTGCCGCCGCCCTCGCTTGCACGCTCTGGGTGGCCGTGTGGTGGCTCACGGAGACGGCGCCCATCGCGGTGACCGCACTCCTTCCCGTCGTCCTCTTCCCCGTCTCCGGCGTCACCGACGCCGCGGCCACCGCCGCCGCCTACGCCGACCCCGTGACGTTCCTCTTCCTCGGCGGCTTCCTCGTGGCCCTCGCCGTCGAACGGTGGGGACTGCACCGGCGCATCGCCGTCTCCGTCGTCCGCGCACTGGGCGACGACCCGCGCCGACTCCTCGGCGGGTTCATGCTCGCGACGGCGTCACTGTCGATGTGGGTGTCGAACACGGCGACGGCGATGCTCATGGTCCCCATCGCCCTCTCCGTCGTCGGCACGCCCGGCGACGCGCCGCCGGACTACCGCGCGGCCGACGCGACCCGATTTCCGACCGACGACGCCGCGTCCTCGTCCGGCGCGTCGCCGTCCGGCGCGTCGCCGTCTGCCGCGTCCTCGTCCGTCCCGCCCGCACCCGAGTCGTCGGCGTTCGGCACGGCACTCGTCCTCGGCGTCGCTTACGCCGCCTCCATCGGCGGCGTCGCCACGCTCATCGGGACGCCGCCGAACGCCATCCT
>NZ_WPCD01000146.1:0-9406 GCF_009741955.1 Halogeometricum sp. CBA1124
TTTCGGACCCCACTTCACGACGGCGCGCCGACGGCGCCGACGGCGACGGGGACGCCCTCGACGACGGCCGCCGTCAGGAGGCCGACGACGACGGCGAGGACGGAGAGGACGACGGCGTTGCCCTCGATTCCGAACGGGTTCGACGGCGACGACGTCAGCGACCGGAAGAGCGCGAGTGCGCCGACGAGCGCACCCGCGGCGTGGACGCCCGCGAGCGAACGGACGAGCGACAGTCGCGAGAGGCGGGCGACGACGAGGCTCACGCCCGCGAGGAGCGAGAGGGCGAACAGCGTCGCGACGGCGACGAGCACGACGAAGAAACCGGCACCGGGGACGTTCGTCATACGCGACGCTACTCCGACGGGCGATAAGTGTCTTCGGTCTGTCGAGAACGGGAGCTAGCGGACGGTGAGCGTCTCCCCGCAGTCGGGACAGGAGAGGGACTCGGCGTCGCGCGTCGCGACCGTGAGCCACTCGTCGACGGGCGCGGCGCGGCCGCAGACGGGACAGTACAGGACGGCTTTCGGGGCGGTGGTCGTCTGGCGTTCGCGGGACCGGCGCGTGAGCGCGTTCATACCGAAAGAGACGCTGCCAGGAGGGAAGAGCCTAGCGTGTGTCGCCGTGACTCGGCTACAGCAGTTTCGAGAGGAACTGCTGGCCGCGTTCGGTCTCGGGGTTCTCGAAGAACTGCTTCGGTTCGCCCGTCTCGACGACGCGGCCGTCGGCCATGAGGACGATGCGGTCGCCCACCTCGCGGGCGAAGCCCATCTCGTGGGTGACGACCATCATCGTCATCCCCTCGTCGGCGAGCGTTCGCATCACTTCCAGCACCTCCCCGACGAGTTCGGGGTCCAGCGCGCTCGTCACCTCGTCGAACAGCATCACCTTCGGGTCCATCGCCAACGCGCGGGCGATGGCGACGCGTTGCTGTTGGCCGCCCGACAGTTGGTTCGGGTAGGAGTTCATCTGCGCGCCGAGTCCGACGCGTTCGAGGAGTTCCTCGCCGCGCGCCATCGCCTCCGCCTCGTCGATGCCGCGGACCTTCCGCGCGCGAGCGTGACGTTCTCCAGCGCCGTCTTGTGCGGGAACAGGTTGAACGATTGGAACACCATCCCGATGCGCTGGCGCAGGACGTTGATGTCGGCCTTCGGGTCGGAGATGGACTCGCCGTCGAGTCGAATCTCGCCGCCCTGAATCTCTTCGAGGCGGTTCGCACACCGAAGCAGCGTGGACTTACCGGACCCGGACGGCCCGATGACGACGGTCACGTCCTGGTCCTCGACGTCCAAGGAGACGTCTCTGAGGACGTGCGTCTCGCCGAAGTACTTGTCAACGTGGTCGAACTCCAGGAGGGAGTTCACTGGTCGTCACCCCCCCCAGTCGGCGCGGTCCTCCAGGTAGGTCACGAGTCGCATCAACGGGAGCGTGATGGAGAGATACGCGATGGCGACGATAACGAGCGGCGTCCAGGGGTCGAACGTCGCGCTGTTGACGCTTCTGAACTGTTGCATCAGTTCGGGGAGCGCGATGATGGTGAGAAGCGAGGTGTCCTTGACGAGGATGACCTGGTCGTTGCCGATGGCCGCGAGGGCGTTGCGCCACGCCTGCGGGACGACCACCTCGCGCATCCCTTGGATGTAGCCCATGCCGAGCGACCGCGCGGCCTCCATCTGGCCGTCGGGAACGGCGTCGATACCGCCGCGGACCGCCTCGCCGACGTAGGCGGCGTGGTTCAGCGTCAGGGCGATGATGGCCGTCGGGAAGCCCCAGTTCTGCACCGGGAACGTCCCCGGCCACAGCGTCGGGATGCCGAAGTAGACGACGAAGAGTTGGAACAGAAGCGGCGTCCCGCGGAAGAACTGAACGTACGCCGTCGCGATGCCGTTCGTTATCGACGTCTTCGAGACGCGCGCGAGACCGACGAACACGCCCGCAGTCACCGAGAGCACACCGCCGATGACGACGATTTGGAGCACCAGGAGGTACGCCGAGACGAACTGCGGCAGGACGGTCCGCATCAGCTCGAAGCTGACCTGCGTGACCACGATGTAGACGACGAGTGCGAGGACGCCGAGCGCGAAGACGCTCGACAGACTCGCGCCGAGCCACTTCAGCGTCGTGTCGTCGAGGAGCCCGCCGCTACCGCGGTTCCCCTCGTCGGACGTTGCCCCCGAGTATGAATCAGCCATGATAGTTCGGATATCGGTGTGAGTTAATAAAGGAGGGTCCCGTTCAGCCGCTGAAATACTCCGAGTATATCTCGTCGTACGTGCCGTCCTCCTTGATGGCCGCGAGCGCCTCGTTGACCTTCTCGCGGAACTCGTCGTCGTCTTGGCGGAACGCGATGCCGTAGTTCTCGACGGTCAGCGTGAGGTACGGCGGCGCTTCCTGCCCGGCCTCGGCGGCCGCGCCCTCGCCTTCGAGGAACACCACGTCGTCGCGCTGGTTGGCGAACTCGGCGTTGACGGTGTTGTCGTTGATGACGGCGACGACCTGCCCGTTGATGAGGGCCTGGAACGCGCCGTTGATCTGGTCGTACTGCTTGAGCGTGAGGTCGCCGTCGAACTCCGTTTTGAGCTCCTCGGCGGCGGTGGAACCCGTCGTCCCCTTCTGGACGCCGACGGGCTGACCCTTCAGGTCCTCCTTCGACGAGATGTCGCCGTTCGCCCGCACGATGACCGTCTGGTACGCCGTGAAGTAGGGGTCCGAGAAGTCAACCTTCTCCGCGCGCGTGTCGTTGATGGTCATCGCGGACATGATGATGCGGAAGTTGTTGTTGTTCAGCGAGGGGATGATGGAGTCGAAACTCGTCGGCTTGAACTCGTAGGAGACGCCGAGTTGCTCCTCGAAGATGGCCTGTGCGATGTCCACGTCGAAGCCGGTCAGTTCGCCCGAGGTCGTCTCGTACTCGAACGGCCGGTACGGGATGTCCGACCCGATGACGACGTTGTCCGGGACGACGGAGTCCTCCGTCGCCGTCGCCGTCGGTTCCTCGGTGGTCTCGCCGCCGGAACTCTCCGTGGTCGTCGATTCGGTCGTCTCAGCCTCCGTACTGCCACCGTTGCCACCGGTACACCCCGCGAACAGACCGGTGCCGACCACGCCGACACCCGTCTTCAGGTAGGTACGTCTATCCATGACAACGTTTCGTAACCGATGGGGGTATAACATATCTTCGATTCGACGACCTCGGCGCGTTCGAGACTGACAATTTTTGCGGAAAGAAGGGTCGATTGTCACATTCTTTCGTCTACTCCACGGACGACTTCGGACGGAATCGGCCGCCTCCGCGGGGACGACTCGGCGGCGGCGCGGTCCGCCGTCAGTCGCTCCCGCCGGGGACGCCGCGGGACCGCCGCGCCGCCCGGTCCCGGAGGGCGTACGCCGCCGCGCCCACGAGTCCCAGAGCGACGACGGTGCCGCCGACGGAGACGTACTGAAGACCGCCGCCGTACACCTGCCGGCCGAGGACGAGGAGGGCGACGAGGAGGAGGGACGCGCCGCCGGTGGCGAGGCGGACTCGGTCGGCGCGTCGGCGTCGGCCAACCAGACGGTCACGGCGACGAGCGAGCCGTACGTGACGAGGCCGAGCGTGTAGTAGACGGCCTGCACGTTCGCGCCGAACGGGACGAACATGTGGGGCGCGAGGACGACGAGGGCGGCGACGCCGACGGCGAGGGCGGACACGAGGCGACGAATCTCGGCGACTCCGGGGGCGTCGAACGTCCACGCGGCGGCGAGGACGACGCCGGTGAAGATGGTCGAGGCGGTGACGAAGTGCGCCGACAGGATGGCCCACTCGTACGTCGTCACCGTCAGCGCGCCGAGGATTATCTGCGAGGGCAGGAGGATAGTCGCGGCGGCGAGGGCGCGGCGGACCCGGCGGTCAGCCCCGGTCCGCCACACCTGAATCGTCGTCCCGAGGATGACGAAGCCGACGACCATCGCGACGAGGCGGTGGAACCACTCGATGAAACTGCTCCAGTTCGCCGGGAACAGTCCGAGGAAGCCGTCGCAGAAGGGCCACCGGCCGGCGCACGTCAGTCCCGCACCGGCCGCGGCGGTGTACACCCCGAGCACCATCAGGAACCCCGTCAACGGGACCGACAGCGCCACGAGGCGCCGGAGGCGAGCGTTCATACTCTCCGCTCGGGGGCGAATCCACTTGAACCCCTCTCTCCGCCGACGCGCGAACTACTCGCTCGCGCGCGGCGTGCGACGCCGGCGCTCTCGGTCGGTCGCCCCCGTTCGGCCGTGCGGGAACCGGTGTCGGGCCGCGAGCGCATCGGAACGTTTCAAGTTCTCGGGCGGGAACGCTCTCACATGACCGACGAGGACGACACCGTCGCGAGGCACCTCGACGACCGGCGCGAACGCCTGGACGACTACCTCGACCGCGAGGAACTCGACGCCGTCTGGTTCGCGCGGCCGAACTCCTTCTCGTGGCTCACCGGCGGGAGCAACGTCGTCTCCCGCGACGCCGACGTGGGCGTCGCCGCCGCCGGTTACGACCGCGACGACGGGTGGGTCGTCGTCACCGACAACATCGAGGCCCAGCGACTCGCCGACGAGGAACTGCCCGACGAGTTCGCCGTCGAGGAGACGCCGTGGTACGAGTCCTCCCTCGCGGAGGCCGTCGCCGACCGGACGACCGGTCGCGCCGCGGCGGACTTCGACGTGCCCGGACTGGAGACGGTGGCGGCGAGCGAACTCCGCCAACCGCTCTCGGAGACGGACGTCGACCGGTACCGTGACCTCGGCCACGACACCGCTGACGCCGTCGAACGGGTCGCCCGCGAACTCGAACCCGGCGACACCGAACACGAAGTCGCCGCCGCCCTGAAGATAGCGTTGGCGACCCGCGGTATCGACGCCCCCGTCGTCCTCGTCGGCGGGAGCGAACGCGCCCAGCAGTACCGCCACTACACGCCGACGTACGCGGAGTTGGCCGACTACGCCCTCCTCTCGGTGACGGCCGAACGCGGCGGCCTGTACGCGAGTACGACCCGGACCGTCGCGTTCGACCCGCCGGGGTGGCTGGCCGAACGGCACGCGAAGGCCCAGCAGGTGGAGACGAGTGCGCTGGCGGCGACGCAGGCCGTCGCCCGACTCGGCGGCACCGCGGGCGGCGTCTTCGACAACATCGCGGCCGCCTACGAACACGTCGACTTCCCCGAGGAGTGGCGCGAACACCACCAGGGTGGGGCCGCGGGCTACGCCGGCCGCGAGTGGTTCGCCGCGCCCGACGCCGAGGAGGCGGTCCGGACCCCGATGGCGTACGCGTACAACCCGACGATTCGGGGGGCGAAGTCCGAGGACACCGTCCTCGTGAGCGACGACGACGCCGAGGTGCTGACGACGACGGGCGAGTGGCCCACGCGCGCCGTCAAGGGGTGGGACCACGAGTTCGCCCTCGAACGGCCGGAAGTGCTGCACATCGACCCGGAGTAGTCCCGGCGCGGGGCGCGTCGACGCGAGGCGACACCACTACTCGGAACCGAGTTGCATTTCGTCGTCTGTCGAAGCAGAGTTCGACAGTACGGTAGCTTTTTGAGGGCTCCGACGGTCCCTCCGGCATGGGATTAGACGACGACGCCCGGGAGTATCACCGCGAAGAACCGCCGGGCAAGATAGAGATTTCGACCACGAAACCGACGAACACGCAGCGTGATCTCTCGCTGGCGTACTCGCCCGGCGTCGCCGCCCCGTGTCTCGACATCGACGAGGACCCGAACCGCGCCTACGAGTACACGGCGAAGGGGAACCTCGTCGGCGTCGTCTCCAACGGCTCTGCGGTCCTCGGTCTGGGCGACATCGGCGCGCAGGCGTCGAAGCCCGTCATGGAAGGGAAGGGCGTCCTCTTCAAGCGGTTCGCCGACATCGACGTGTTCGACATCGAACTCGACCTCGAGGACCCCGAGTCCATCGTCGCGGCCGTCAGCGCGATGGAACCGACGTTCGGCGGCATCAATCTGGAGGACATCAAAGCGCCGGAGTGCTTCGAGATAGAGTCGCGCCTGCGCGAGGAGATGTCCATCCCCGTCTTCCACGACGACCAGCACGGCACCGCCATCATCTCCGGGGCCGCCCTCCTCAACGCCGCCGACATCGCCGGCAAGGACCTCGAAGACCTGAACATCGTCTTCTCCGGCGCGGGCGCCTCCGCCATCGCCACCGCCCGGTTCTACGTCTCCCTCGGCGCGAAGAAGGAGAACATCGTCATGTGCGACTCCGACGGCGTCATCACGCCGGACCGCGAGGCGGTCAACGAGTTCAAGGCCGAGTTCGCCAACGACGTCCCGGCCGACACCCTCGCCGAGGCGATGGCGGGAGCGGACGTGTTCGTCGGCCTCTCCATCGGCGGACTGGTGGACCAGGAGATGGTGGCGTCGATGGCCGAGGACCCCATCATCTTCGCGATGGCGAACCCCGACCCCGAAATCGGCTACGAGGAGGCCAAGGCCGCCCGCGACGACACGGTCATCATGGCGACCGGTCGCTCGGACTACCCGAATCAGGTGAACAACGTCCTCGGCTTCCCGTTCATCTTCCGCGGCGCTCTCGACGTGCGCGCGACGGAGATAAACGAGGAGATGAAGCGCGCGGCCGCGGAGGCACTCGCGGACCTCGCGCGACAGGACGTCCCCGACGCCGTCGTGAAGGCGTACGGCGACCAACCGCTCCAGTACGGCCCCGAGTACGTCATCCCGAAACCGCTGGACCCGCGGGTGCTGTTCGAGGTGGCCCCCGCCGTCGCGCAGGCGGCGATGGACAGCGGGTCCGCACGCAGCGAACTCGACCCCGAGGCGTACGAGGAGCGTCTGGAGGCGCGCCTCGGCAAGTCCCGCGAGATGATGCGCGTCGTCCTCAACAAGGCCAAGTCCGACCCCAAGCGCCTCGCCCTCGCGGAGGGGACCGACGAGAAGATGATTCGCGCGGCGTACCAACTGCAGGAACAGGGCATCGCCCACCCGGTCCTCATCGGCAGCGCTGAGAAGATACGGCAGACCGCGGCGGACCTCGGACTGGACTTCGACCCCGAGGTGGCGGACCCGCGAAGCGGCGAGTGGGACAGTTACGCCAACCGCCTGTACGAACTGCGCCAGCGCAAGGGGATGACGAAGAACGAGGCGCACGAACTCATCCGGCGCGACACCAACTACTTCGCCAGCGTGATGGTCGCGGAGAACGACGCCGACGCGATGCTGACGGGGCTGACGCACCACTACCCCTCGGCGCTTCGCCCCCCGCTTCAGGTCATCGGCACCGCGCCCGACGCCGACTACGCCGCCGGCGTCTACATGCTGACGTTCAAGAACCGCGTCATCTTCTGCGCGGACACGACGGTGAACCTCGCGCCCGAGGCGGACGTGCTGGCGGAGATTACGAAACACACCGCCGAGTTGGCGCGCCGGTTCAACGTCGAACCGCGCGCGGCGATGCTGTCGTACTCGAACTTCGGGAGCGTCGACAATCAGGGGACGAGAAAGCCCCGCGACGCCGTGAAACTGCTCCACGACGACGACGAGGTTGACTTCCCCGTCGACGGCGAGATGCAGGCCGACACCGCCGTCGTCGAGGACATCCTCGAGGGGACGTACGAGTTCTCCGAACTGGACGACCCGGCGAACGTCCTCGTCTTCCCGAACCTCGAAGCGGGTAACATCGGCTACAAACTGCTCCAGCGTCTCGGCGGCGCGGAGGCCATCGGGCCGATGCTCGTCGGCATGGACAAGCCCGTCCACGTCCTCCAACGGGGCGACGAGGTGAAGGACATAGTCAATCTCGCGGGCGTGGCCGTCGTGGACGCGCAGAACGAGTAGTCAGCGACACCTCTCTTCTGACTCGTTCGGCTCTCTTTCGCCTCGTTTGACTCGCTTCCGACTCGCTCGACGCTCACCGAAACTCCAGCCACGCGACGCCCGCGGCCAACCCGGCGAAGAGCGGTGCCGCGAAGAGGACGAACGTCGCGCCGTCCGGCGGCGAGTAGCACGCCGCGAACGCGACGAACGCGAGCGCGGCGTACCCGCGCTGTCTGGTCGAGGTGTACCGACCGACGACGCCCGCGCGGACGGCGGCAGCGAGGAGGAACGGCGTCGCCGCCGCGGCGCCGAGGGTGACGGGGAAGAACAGCCACACCTCCGCGGCCCAGTAGGCGTCGAGGACCGGACGCCCCGAGGCGGACGCGACAGCGCCGACGACGTGCGGGAGCGCGACCCGACCGCAGACGGCGGCGACGGCGAACGCGACCGGAGCGACGGCGGCCTGTCGTCGGCCCCGCGAGAGGGAGACGCGCGCGTCGCGGCCCACCGCGCCGACGAGGACGACTGCCGCCGCGAACGCCCCCGCGAGCGTGCCGACTTCGACCGCGAGGCGGAACTCCGACTGGGGACGCGGGGAGAGGCCGACCGGGAGGACGGACGACGGGACGACGGCGGTGAGGTCGAACGCCGCCGCGAGGGCGGTGACGACGGCGGAGACGAGGAGGAAGACGGCTAAGAGCGCGCGGAGATGCCGACGGGCCGACGCCCAGAGAGGACCGTCGGCGGTGCCGTCGAAACCGTCGGCGGTGTAGTATTCGGAGGGCATCGGCAGAGCGTCTCGGGACGGCGACTATCAACTTTCTGTCCCCGCCCGCGGGGAACCGGTCGTCCGCCGGCCGCGCACAGCGTGCGTAGCTTCACGTCGTCGCTCGCCGACGCTCACGCGATGACAGTCCCACCGGGCGACCCGGCGTCGCTCTCGTTCGCACTGGTCGTGGCCGCCGTCGTCGCGTTCGGCGGGTTCGTCACCGGGCTGAACGGGTTCGGGTTCGCCGTCGTGGGCACGTCGCTATTGGCGTTCGTGATGGACCCCCAGACGGCAGTGACGACGATGATTCTCCCGATACTCGCCGCGAACGTCTCCCTCGTCCGCGAACTCGACCGAGACGGCTTCGTCTCGTGCGTCCGACGGTTCTGGCCCTACGTGGGCGCGGCGCTGGTCGGAACCGTCCTCGGCATGCTGTCGCTGTCCCTCGTACCGACGCGACCGCTGGCGCTCGGACTCGGCCTGTTCGTCCTCGCCTACGTCGCACTCTCGCAGGAGCGAGTCGAGATTCCGGGCGAGTCGCTGCTCAGACGGCGCTGTTTCGTCGACACCGGGGCGCCGAAGGCGGCGCTCGGATTCGTCTCCGGCGCCGTCTTCGGCGTCTCGAACGTCGGCGTGCAGGTGGTCGCCTACCTGAAGAGTCTGGACCTTGACCGGGAGACGTTCGTCGGCGTCGTCGCCATGGTGTTCCTCGGCGTCTCCGTGGTCCGCATCGGCACGGCGGCGGTGCTCGGACTGTACGACGGCGGGGGCCTGTTCGCCGTCTCCGCGGCGGCGGCGGTGCCGGGACTCGCCGGCGTCGCCGCCGGCAAGCGCG
>NZ_WPCD01000347.1:0-1626 GCF_009741955.1 Halogeometricum sp. CBA1124
CCAGCACGGCCTCTCTCATCGCCGCGACCGGCCTCCGTTCGCCTCGTTCGGTTCTGTCGCCCGTCGCGCGGCATCGGCCCGGACTTCGGCTCGGACCGAGAGCGACGGCGCGTTCCCCGGAACCGGTCGGTCAGTCTCGGTACGCATGCGGTCGGTACGCCGGTAGGTTCCTCCGCCACTTGAGACGTGTGGCGGAACGCCGCCCGGACGAGAGAGTCCACCCGACCACCCCGCGTCTCGTCGGACGACCGCTCGAGAGCGCCTCCGGTCAGGACAGCGCTCTGCGGATGCGAGGCAGTTCTCGCCGCAGACTCTCCCGTTTCAGGAGGAGGAAGCCGGCGAAGATGACGACGAAGCCGACGACGGTGTACACCGTCGGCAGTTCGCCGAGGAACGCCCACCCCGTGAGCGCCGCGAACACGGGCGCGACGTAGGAGACGAGGTTTATCTCGATGGGGCCGAGGCGCTCCAAGAGGTCGAAGTAGACGAGGAAGCCGATGGCGCTGGCCACCACCGAGAGGTAGCCGACGGCCAGAAGCGAGTCCGTCGTCCACGTCACGTCGGCGGCGGACTCGCCGATGCCGACGCTGACGACGTGCATCAGCAGGGCGCCGCCGAGCATCGTCCACGCCTCCATCGTCTCGATGGGGAAGTCGGCGTCGATGCGGCGGGTGAGCACCGACCCGAGGGCGAAACTCACCGCCGCGCCGAAGATGAGGAGTTTGGCGACGGTGCCGCCCGACAGCAGGTTGTTCGGGTCGGGGTTCGAGAGGACGACGACGCCGACGAGTCCCAAGAGCAAACCGACGGCACCGAGGACCGAGAGCGTGTCGGACGGGAGGAACGCGCGGGCGAACCCCGCCGTGAGGACGGGACTCAGGCTGACGATGACCGCGGCGGCCGCGGAGGTGACGGCGGGGTCCGTCTCGCCGACGAACAGGAGGGCGTGGTAGCCCGCCATGATGAGGACGGAGCCGACGACGACGGTGGTCCACTCGTCGCGGCCGCTCGGAATCGCGTGGTCGGTGGCGTAGACGGCGTAGCCGAGCATCAACACGCCGGCGACGTCGTAGCGAATCGCGGCGAACAGCACGGGCGTCTCGAAGAACCCGCCGGGGTCGCCGGGCGCCCGAGGCCGGCCTTGATGGCCATGAACGCCGCACCCCACACCGCGGCGAGGAAGAGGAACAGGCCGAGATTGCGATAGCGGCTCACACCTGCGGTCGGTCGGCCGCCCCCTCACGTTTCGTTCGGCCACCTCGTCTGCCGGAGAGCGAACGTCGCGGCCCGGACCGTCGTGCGGCGTCGGGCTTCGCGCGAGTGCCCGCGCGCCCTCAGTCGCCGCGGCGTCGGTCGCGAATCGCGCGGAGCACGTCCTGTCGGGCGACGATGCCGACGAGGCGCCCGTCCTCGACCACCGGGAGTCGGTTGATGTCCCGGTCGTCGTCCGCGAGGAGGTCGAGGAGGGTGTCGAGGTCGGTCTCGGGACCGACCGTCACCACGTCCGCGGTCATCACGTCGCTGATGGGTTTGTTGGCGTTCTTCAACAGGTCCACGCCGAGGTCGAGGTCGTCCCACGAGACGTCGATGGCGTAGGTCAGCGTCTCCATGAACGGCGGGAAGCCG
>NZ_WPCD01000332.1:0-2076 GCF_009741955.1 Halogeometricum sp. CBA1124
GTACTACAACTCGCTCCTGACCAGCCACGGAATCACGATGCTCTTCCTGTTCGGGACGCCCATCATCGCGGCGTTCGGTAACTACTTCGTGCCGTTGCTCATCGCGCGACGACATGGGCGTTCCCCGCGCATCAACGCCATCGCGTTCTGGCTCCTGCCACCGGGCGCACTCCTCATCTGGGCGGGCTTCTTCCCGCTCCCGGACGTCATCCCGGCGCAGACGGCGTGGACGATGTACACCCCGCTGTCGGCCGGTGTCGGCAACGGGAACCAGATGAACGCCGGCGTGGACCTGATGCTGCTCGGTCTGCACCTCACGGGCGTCTCCGCCACGATGGGTGCCATCAACTTCATCGCGACCATCTTCACCGAACGCGCCGAGAAGGTCACCTGGGCGAACCTCGACATCTTCTCGTGGACCATCCTCACGCAGTCCGGTCTCATCCTGTTCGCGTTCCCCCTCCTCGGGAGCGCCATCCTGATGCTGCTGCTCGACCGGAACTTCGCCACGTCGTTCTTCGTCAACGGCGGCGACCCCATCCTCTGGCAGCACCTGTTCTGGTTCTTCGGTCACCCCGAAGTCTACATCCTCGTGTTGCCCCCGATGGGCATCGTCAGCTACGTCCTGCCGCGGTTCTCCGGGCGCCGGCTGTTCGGCTTCAAGTTCGTCGTCTACTCCACGCTGGCCATCGGCGTGCTCTCGTTCGGCGTCTGGGCGCACCACATGTTCGCGACGGGTATCGACCCGCGCCTCAGCGCCTCGTTCATGGCCGTCTCGCTGGCCATCGCCATCCCGAGCGCAGTCAAGACGTTCAACTGGATAACCACGATGTGGAACGGGAACGTCCGCCTCACGACGCCGATGCTCTACTGCATCGGCTTCGTCTCGAACTTCATCATCGGCGGCGTCACCGGCGTGTTCCTCGCCTCGGTGCCCGTCGACCTCATCCTGCACGACACGTACTACGTCGTCGGGCACTTCCACTACGTCGTCATGGGCGCCATCGCGTTCGCCGGGTTCGCCGGCATCTACTACTGGTTCCCCATCTACACCGGTCGGATGTACCAGAAGACGCTCGGCAAGGCGCACTTCTGGCTCTCGATGGTCGGGACGAACGTCACGTTCTTCGCCATGGTGCTGCTCGGCTACGGCGGCATGCCGCGCCGGTACGCGACGTACCTGCCCGAGTTCGCCACGCTCCACCAGATAGCGACGCTCGGAGCGCTCATCCTCCTCGTCGGCCAGATAATCTTCGTCTGGAACTTCGTCCAGTCGTGGCTCGAAGGCCCCGTCGTCGAGGACGGCGACCCGTGGAACCTCAAGGAAGAGGGACTCTACACCGCCGAGTGGGAGTGGTACGACCGCAAGATAAAGACCGCAATCGCGGACGGCGGCGAGGAAGAGGAGACGCTCACCGACGGCGGCGTCCCCGAGAACGACGACGACGACCAGTCGAAGTAGACGCTCCCGCCCGCTCGCGGTTTTTTTCGTTCGTGACTCACGCCCCCGAGCGACTGCTCTCGGGGTCGAATCCGAGCGCCGTCGCCGACGCAGTCGCTCGGCGGACGGAGCGAACCGCGTCGACCGAGCGGGTCAGACGGCGAGGAGGATGCCCGTCACGGACATCAGCACCGCCACGCCGGCGAGGAGAAGACCGAGTAGGTCTCTATCGGACATACCCGAACGGTCGGGGTTCCACGGGCAAAGAGTCGTCGGTGCGACGCCGAGAGCGGAACGGCTAACCGAGTGGCATCCCGACCGAAGAACGTGAGCGAACGTAGCGACGGAGGCGGACGCGTCGCCGGACAGCGGAGCATCCGCGGCCCTCGACTCGTCGGTATCGTCTACTTCGCACTCGTCGTCGTCGCCGGCGTCGCCGGCGCACTCGTCTCCGTCTTCGTGGGCGGTCTGCGCGCGCCGCGCTTCCTGTTTCTCGTCCCGTTCCCGCCGACGCTACTCGGATTCGCGGCGTACGGCGCGTTGACCATCGCCGTCGTCCTCGGGATTCCGCTGGCTCTCGTCGCGTTCGTGTCGCGGCACGTCGACGACGAGGGAGTGTGACGACACCGCGCACG
>NZ_WPCD01000286.1:0-3317 GCF_009741955.1 Halogeometricum sp. CBA1124
AATAGCGCCGGTCGCGAGAACCGACGGTCGGATAGCGGACGAACTCAGACGAACCGCGTTCGGTCCGGCACTTCGTCGCGACCGAGGATTATCTCCTGTGCCTCCACGTCTTCGAGGGCCGAGACGAGACCCCCGACTTCGAGGACGCTCTCTTCGGTCTCCATCTCGAAGGAGGCGACCTCTTCGGACTCCTCGAACGTCGTCGTGACGACGCGCCCCTCGACGACGATGGGGTCGCCGGACTCGACGTGCCGACCGGAGACGGAGGCGTAGAACTCGCCGTCGAGTTCGCGCATGTCCTTCACGGCGCGGCGGATGGAGGCGTAGCGGCGGGGGGAACGGCCGGCGCTTCCCGTTGGCCGCCAGCGTCTCGGCCGTCGTCCAGAGGACGGTCCCGAAGAAACCGCTGACGAGGAACCCGAGCGCCGAGCGGTTGAAGATGACGCCGTAGCGGTCTCTGTCGTCGCGGAGGGCGTCCTGCGTGGCGTAGACGGAGTACTCGCCGTCGCGACGGCGAGGACGGGGGTCGTGATGCCGCGGCGACCGCGCGCCCGCGTGGCGACTTCGAGGTAGTCGAACTCCACCGGGTCCGGGGCGCGCGAGGCCGGCGTCACGAGGAGGTCGACGCTCACCCCGTCGTCGATGGCCGCCGCCAGGTCTCGCGGAAGCGACGGAGGAGGTCCGGCGCACCGAGAGGACGAGTTCGTACTCGGCGTCCGCGATTATCTCCTCGATGTAGCGCAGGATGGTCGACCGGGACTTGACGAGGGAGACGGCCTCGGTGTCGCGGGCGGGGGCCGTGTAGCGCGCTTCCAACTCCGAGATGAGTTCCTCCAGCGACGTCTGCACGTTCGCGAACGCGTCGTCGGGGTCCACGGCGACGATCTTCATCGGTCGCGACTCCCGGAGTTCGACGAGGCCACGGTCCGAGAGACTCCGGACGGTGTCGTACACCCGCGGTTGCGGGATGTCCGTCCGGTCGGCTATCTCCGAGGCGGTGAGTTCGCCGTGTTCGAGGACCGCGAGGTACGCGTCTATCTCGTACTCGCCGAGGTTGAACCGGTCCCCGACAGTCTCCATCGTCGTCCGGAGTTCGTCTGCCATACCTCCCCGGTCGAACCCGAACCCCTTGGTGTTTACTATACTCCGAGTAGCACCGGTTTTCAGAAAGCGATGGTATATCACGGACGAACGTGGCTGACGGCGGAACGTCCCGCCGAGTCGACCGAGCCTCACGGGCCGCCCGCACAGACCGGCGGCGTCGGCGCCTCTCGGCGCCGCCCGGCGCTCACATGTACATCCGGTCTTCGGGCATCTCGGCCTCGCGTTCCTGCAGTCGTTCGGCGAGTTCCGCGTAGTGTTGGCGCACCTCGGCGGCGAACGCCTCCAACGGGTCGGCGTCGACGCCCAGTCCGTAGACGCGTTCGGCCGTCTCGACCAGACGGACGGCCGCGTCCACGTCGGGCACCTGCGCGTGGACCGGCGTGACGTAGACGCAGACGCCGAGCGAGGAGTCGATGCCGCGTTCGACGAGGGCGCGTTGGTCCCGTCGAAGAAGCCCCGGCCCATCGGCGGAATCTCCGCGTCGGTCAGTCTGCGCTCCCGGTAGTCGTCGGTGGCGACGTAGTACGTCAGGTGTTCGTCCGGGGCGTGCGGAATCGGGACGCCCGAGAGGACGGCTATCTCGCCGACGTCGTTGCGCGCGGTCCACTCCAGGACGGCGTCGGCGAACGCGCCGCCCGCCACCGCCGGGACGAACAGTTCCCCGACGAGAACAGTCACGTCGAGGTCGTCGCGCGAGAACAGGCGCGTGTGGTGTCGCGGCCGGCCGTCCTGAAACGGCGTGATGGCCGGCAGTCCCTCGACGGAGAGGTGGCCCGTCTGCTCGAGTTCGAGTTGGTCCACGACGAAGTCGACGGCGGTGAGGCCGGCGAGGCCGAACGACGAGAACCCCGCGAGGAGCGTCTCCCCGGGCGTACCGTCGGTGGTGATGGTGAGTCCGGCGTCTGTGTGCGGTTATCGAACATGTGGAGAGCAACGTCCGGCGGCGACTTATCCGTTCACCCCGCCCTCGTCCGACGCGAGCGGGGAGAGTTGCGACCCTTTTTCAACGGCCCCGCCGTGGTCGGGCGTATGCAGACGGGGACAGGGACGGAACCGGCGTCCGGCCCACAGACGGCGTCGGCGTCCGAACCGGGGGCGACACCGGCGTCTGAAACGGGGACGACGGTGGGCGACGCCGGCGGGACGGCGACTGCGGGCGCGGGCGGGAGCGGTGCCGGTCCGCCGACCCCGGTTCCGACGCCCACCGAGGGAGAACAGGCCGTCCGCGAACTCCTCCCGGACTTCCTGTTCTTCCCGGGCGCGAACTACGTCGCGGCCGCCCTCGTCGTCGCCCTCGGCTACGTCCTCTCGGGGTACGTCGTCCGCGTCGTCGGGCGACCCATCGCCCGTCGCTTCCGCCGACAGAGCGTCGCGCAGGTGATGCTCCGACTCGTGCGCCTCAGCATCTTCATCCTCTCGCTGGGCGTCGCCGCCGCCGTCGCCGGCCTCCGATTCGGCGACGTCGCCATCTCCGTCGGGGTGTTCTCCGCCGTGGTCGGTATCGTCCTCGCGCCCCTCGTCGGGAGCACCATCAACGGCCTGTTCATCCTCGCCGACCAACCGTACGAAGTCGGCGACATGATCGAACTCGACAACGGACGGAAGGGGTTCGTCGACGAGATAACCATCCGCTACACGAAGATGTTCACGCTCGACAACACCTTCCTCGTCATCCCCAACGACACCATCCGCGACCGACTGGTGACGAACTACTCCGCCGAGGACGAGCGCATCCGCCTCCGAATCGGCTTCCTCGCCACGTACGAGTCCGACATACCGAAGACGCGGGAACTGCTCGAACGCGCCGCCAGCGACACCGAGATGGTCATCGAGGGCGGCCCGGACATCCGCATCGGGAGCGCGCGCTACCCGGCGAAGCCCACCGCCTACCTCGAGGAGTACGCCGACAGCGGCATCCTCGTCACCCTCCGCTTCTGGGCGAAGAAGCCGTACAAACTGCTCGCCGTTCGCTCGCGCGTCCAGACGAACCTGTACGAACTCCTCGACGACGAACCGGACGTGGAGGCGGCGTACCCGCACACCCACCACGTGTTCGACGACACCAGCGGGTCGCTCCGCGCAGAGGTGGCCGAGGGCCACGACGCGGCGTGGACGGATGCGGGGTCGCGGGTGGAGATGGACCGGCCGCCCCGCGACGGCGACGAGAACTGAGTCCGGGTCGGTCCTCGCCTCCGACCGCCGGCGCGGTCCGT
>NZ_WPCD01000104.1:0-12656 GCF_009741955.1 Halogeometricum sp. CBA1124
GACAGTCGCGGAGGAGGGGGGCCGCGACGGCGACGGACGGGTGCGCCTCGATGCGGAGTCGGACGTTCGGCGTCGGCCCGAGTCTGACGACGCCGTCCTCGGTCCGGACGCGCGCCTCGGCCCGGCCGTCCGTCGTCGTCAGCGAGAACGTCGCCGACGAGAGCGAACGCAGGAGCGACGAGGAGCGCTTCGTGACGTGCGCGCGGACCGCGCCGGCCGACAGGTCGGCGTTCGGCGTGACCGTCACGTCGCCGACGTCGGCCGCGACGACCAGCGACTGCACGCCCGTCGCGGCGTCCGTCGTCGTCTCGCGCTTCCCGACGAACGGCCGGACCGTTCCCGTACACCCCGCCAGTCCGGCGAGACCGGTGACGGCGGCGGACGCGAACGCGCGGCGTCGGAGGGCGGCGTCGTGGAGGCTGTCTGTGTCGTCCATCTCGTCCGTGTGTCGTCGGTGCGTCACTTCAACCTCCGCCGCCCGTCGCCGACCGGACGACTGGCCCCCGACGTTTATGTGGGAGAGCGCCGCCAGACCCTCCGTCTCAGAGGACGACGTCGCCGTCGAGGAGCAGTTCCGCCTCGGTCCGTTCGGCCTCCGGTCCCTCCGCGACCAGCGTCGGTTCGCCGACCGGGTCGTCGAAGCGCTCCGGGTCGGGTTCGACGCGCGTCAGCATCGCCGAGAAGCGCGTTCCCTGCCTCCCCTCGGCGGAGACGATACCGCCGTACCGTCGCTCCTCGAACGGCGTCTCGTCGGGGTCGGGGAACTCCTCGCGGATGATCTGTGCCGTCTCGCGGACGTATTCGGCCGCTCGCCGCTGGCTGTACTGGCTCTCCGCGTGGTACGCCTCGGCGTGTTCGGGGTCGAGGTCCGTGGCGTCGTGTTCCGGCGACTCGTAGCGGACCGACTCCGTCGTCCGGTATCCGCTCGCGAAGCGAGCGTTCACCGTGAAGCTGTCGGGGTACCGGAGGATGATGGGAAAGAACAGCACGTCGGTGACGGTAGTGCGCTGCTGTATCCGCCAGAGCCCCTCGAAGTAGTAGGCGGCGAGCGCGCCGATTCGGTCGTCCCGCTCACCGCGGCTGTAGGCGACGGCGACGGACTCGTAGTCGTCGCCCGCGAACTGCCGGAGTCGCCGGCGGAAGCTCTCGGCGACCCGGTCGAACTCCGCCTCGTAGGCCGCCAGTAACGGGACGTCGGGGTCCGCGAGCAGGTCCGCCTTCCGCTCTCTGGCGTCCGCGACGCGCATCATGTTCTCGTGGAACAGGCGTTCGGCGTCCTCGCCCGGGAGCGGTGTCCGGACGGCGGTCCGGTGTAGCACCTCCGCGTCCCCGTTGAACCGTTGGCCCGTTATCGTCATCGACCACACAACTATTTCGAGTGTTGATAATTCCTCGGTCGACGGGCGGAACGGGAAGAACGCGGGCGTGAACGCCGCGGATTACTCGCCGAGCAGGCGGCCGACGAGGGTTCGCAGGAACTCCACTTCCTCGGGGAAGATGCCGTGACCGCGGCCCTCGTACACGTCGAACCGAACGTCGGCACCCATCCGTTCGAACTCGGCCACCGTCTCCTCGCGCGCGAGACGGGGATGTGCGGGTCGTCGTCGCTGACGCCGAGCATGACGGGCGTGCCGTCGAACGACCCCTCGAAGTGGAACGTCTCCCCCTCGGGGCCGACGAACCCGCCGGAGAGGAGGACGACGCCGCCGTAGCGGCGGGGGTTCAGCGCCGCGTACGACGAGAGGAGACACGCCCCCTGCGAGAACCCCGTCAGCAGGAGTTTCTCTGCCGGCAGACCGGTCGTCTCGCGGGCGCGTTCGACGGCGCGGGCGAGGTGCGCCAGCGCCGACTCGTAGAACGGGGCGTTCGACTCCCGGGGGGCCATGAACGGGTTCGGGTACCACGTACCGCGCGCCGCCTGCGGGGCGACGTAGTGGACGCCCTCGCGACCGAACTCGTCGGCGAACTGGAGCATCCCGCGGGCAGTCGCGCCGCGGCCGTGGACGAGGACGACGGCGGCGTCGGCGTCCTCGGGGTCGGCGCCGGCGGTCAGAATCGGCTGGTCGGCGTGCGGGTCGGCGTCGGCCATCAGTCGGCCGCCTCCTCCGTGACGGCGTCGAGTGGGGGCAGGTTCGCCCGAATCTCCTCGCGGTCGTCTTCCAGCCACGACGGGAGTTTGAGCTCCGACCCGAGCGACTCGACGGACTCGTCGGCGGTGAAACCGGGACCGTCGGTGGCTATCTCGAACAGGACGCCGCCGGGTTCGCGGAAGTAGATAGACTGGAAGTACTGACGGTCCTTCTGCGGCGTGACGTGCTGGCCGGCCTCCGAGAGCGTCTCGCGCCACGCCATCTGCGTCTCCGCGTCGGGCACGCGGAACGCGACGTGGTGGACGGTGCCGACGCCGGGGCGGCCGCGCGGCGACTCGCGGGTCAGGAGGTCCACGACCGTCGCCCGGTCACCGGGGGCGACGTAGCGCACGCGGTCGGCCGTCTCCGCGGTCCGTTCGAGGCCGAGGAGTCCGAGGACGCGACCGGTCGCGTCGGGTCGGGCCGACTGGAGCGTCACGCCGTGGAAGCCGCGAACCGCGGCGTCGACGGGGACGGGGCCGTCCGCCCACGGGTCGACGGCGGACTCGCTCTCGACCAGTTCGAGGGGTTGGCCGTCGCCGTCCGCGAACGGGAGGACGTCCGCGCCGAACCGCGTCTCGACGTCGTCGACGGTCACGCCGTGCGATTCGAGTCGCTCCCGCCAGTAGTCGAGACTCCCCTCGGGGACGGCGAACGCCGTCGCGACGGCCTGTCCGCGGCCGGACCGGCCGGGGCGGCCCTCGCCGAACGGGAAGAACGTCAGCGCCGTGCCGGGCGACCCCGTCTCGTCGCCGTAGTAGAGGTGGTAGGTGTGCGTGTCGTCGAAGTTGACCGTTCGCTTGACGAGGCGGAGTCCGAGCACGTCGGTGTAGAACCGGACGTTCTCGCTCGGGTCGCCCGCGACGGCCGTCACGTGGTGGATGCCTTCGGTGTTCATGGGGTGTCGAGGCCGGCTCTCGCCGGTTTCACTCTGATACTTAGTACGGAACCGAAACCATATGTAGGTTCCCGGACGTACGAGTCACCACGTGACATCAATGTCCCCGGACGACGACGACGAGAGATACAGCGAGGAAGCGTGCGGCGTCATCGACTCCATCCAGCAGATCGGCTCCCAGTGGCGACTCATCGTCCTCCACGACCTGCAGGACGGCGAGAAGCGCTTCAACGAACTCAAGCGTTCGACGGGGTCGAGTTCGCGGACGCTCTCGCGCGTCCTCGACGACCTGCAGGAACTCGGGTTCGTCTCCCGGCGACTGGAGGAGGACGCGCCCGTGGCGACGTACTACTCGCTCACGTCGAAGGGGGAGTCGCTGGCCCCGGTGTTCGAGGAGATAAACTGCTGGGCCGACCAGTGGCTCGGCGCGACGCCGACGGGCGAGGACCCCGCGGCGGTCGAAGACGAGGGCGACGGGGCCGGCGCGGCGACGGCCGAGGGCGAGTAGTCAGTCGCCGTCCTCGCCGCCGGGGGCCTCTCCGCGGCGGGCGCGGAGTCCCTGCCTCGTGAACTGCGGGTCGCCGCGGACGCGCACGCCGCGTTTGCGGCGGAACGTCCGGTAGAGGAGGAACGCCAGTGGGACGACGCCGAGGGCGACGACGCCCGCGGTCAGCTGATTCTCCAGCGCGTACAGCAGGGCGACGGCGAGGAGGTTCCCGCCGAGGAGGATGCCCGAGACGACCTTGCGGCCGAACGCCGAGAGCGCGTCCGAGTCGTCGAGGACGACGTTCACCCGGACGTTCTCGCGTTCGACCAGCCCGAGCACCGAGTTCAGTTTCGGCGGCACCGACAGGAGCGTCCGCGCCGTCTCCTGCACCTGTTCGCCCGCCTCTTCGACCGTCTCGCGGGCGAACCGCTCGCCCATCGAGGGTTCGTCCTCCTCGCCGCCCATCCCGCGCTCTCTCACGTAGTCGGTCACCTCATCCACGAAGTCGAACTCGGGGACGAGCGTCCGGCAGACGCCCTCCAGCACCGTCGAGACGCGGACGACGAGCGCGAGGTCCTGCGGCAGTCTGAGCGGGAAGTCGTACAGCGTCTCCTCGAACTGCGACACCAACTGCTGGACGCGGTACTGGTCGACGTCCTGCCCGCGGAGCGTCTCGATGGCGACGGCGAACGTCTCGCGCATCAGTTCCCGGTCGGCCGCGGGGTCCAGCGCCTCCATGGCGACGAAAGCGTCTATCACCCGGTCGATGTCGTCGCGCGCGACGCCGACGTAGAAGTCGTACATGTGGTCCCGCGTCGCGGCGTCCACGCGACCGGTCATGCCGAAGTCGTAGAAGACGAGCGTGCCGTCCGACTGGACGGCGAGGTTGCCGGGGTGGGGGTCGGCGTGGAACGCGCCGTCTTCGAGAATCATCTGGATGTACGTCCGTTCGAGGCGGCGGGCGAGTGCCTCGCGGTCGATTCCGAGTCGGTCTAACTCCCGCACGCGGTCTATCTTGACGCCCTCGACGTACTCCATCGTGAGGACGTTCCGCGTCGAGTAGGCGTCGACGGGGTCGGGGACACGAATCTTCGGGTCGTCCGCGAAGTTGGCCCCGATTTCGCGGAGCATCCGCGCCTCGTGGTCGTAGTCCATCTCCTCGTGGATTGTGTCGGCGAACTCGTCGGCGAGGTTCTCGAACGTGAAGCGCTGGCCGGGGTGGGCGAAGAACAGGAGGACGGGCATCAGCGTCTCGACGACGCGCAGGTCCGCCGCCACGACGCGGCGGATGTCGGGGCGGAGCACCTTGACGGCCACCTCCTCGCCGTCGGCGACGGCGGTGTACACCTGCCCGAGACTCGCCCCGCTTATCGGTTCGCGGTCGAAGCGGTCGAACACCTCGTCGACGGGGCCGAGTTCCGCCTCGACGCGGGGACGGACCGTCTCCCAGTCGTCCGGCGGCACCTCGTCCTGCAACGACGAGAGGACGTCGACGTACTCGCCGGGGAGGGCGTCCGGCCGCGTCGAGAGAATCTGCCCCAGTTTGATGAACGTCGGGCCGAGGGAGACGAGGCTGTCGCGGAGGGACGTCGCCCGCCGCCGCCGCGTCGTCGAGTCGGGGCGGCGGCGACGGCCGAACAGGAGGAACCGGCGCCTGTCGCGCGCCATCCCCACGAACAGGGGGAGGAACGCGCGGACGACGACGAGGAGTCGCCACAGCGACCGGAGCCTGACGCGGAGGCCCGACGGTTGGTCCGCGTCGTCGTCGGGGCCGGCGGCGTCGGAACCAGCGGCACCGGGTTCGGCGTCCGCGGGGTCGGTCGCATCGGCGGGTTCGGAGGCGGGGGCCGACATTCGGAGTGGTTCACTCTCGGGACCGCGAGCGTAAAAAGGGGACGCGTCGTCGACCTCAGATTTCGTCGTCGGGGTCGTGGTCGCTCGCGACTCGGTCGGCCTCGGCCGCGTAGCGGTCGCGCGTCTCGGGGTCCGCGACCGGTTCGAGATTCCCGGGGTCGACGTCCTTCGCGGCGGTGACCGTCTTCGTGTCGATGACCTGCGCGGCCAACTCGTTCCTGAACACCCGGTCGCCCTCGGGCGTCGCGTACGTCAGGATGACCAGGTCGCGGTCGTTGTAGCCCCGTTCGACCAGCCAACACCGGACGGTGTCGCTCATACCGGTCGTTGGTGCCGGAGCGGTTTCTACGCTGGGGCGGACGCCCGCCGGCGGCGCGGGTCGACGATTATTCCCTCCGATAGATTCAGCCAATCATAAGGGAAGATTATGTTCGTCACGGCTGTCGGTCGACCCGTATGTCGAACGGCCACAACCTGACCGACTACGACGCGACGCGGGAGTCGTTCTCGTGGGACGACGTGTACGCCGAGGCTGACTGGGACGCACCCGAGCGACTGAACGTCGCGCACGAGACGGTCGACCGGCACGCCGAGGACCGCGAGAAGGTCGCCCTCTACCAGGTCGGCACCGACGGCGAACTGACGAAGACGACGTTCTGGGAGTTGGCCGACCGGTCGAGCCAGTTCGCCAACGTCCTGGCGGAACTCGGCGTCGAACGCGGCGACCGCGTCTTCTCGTACATGCCGCGCATCCCCGAACACTACGTCGCCCTCGTCGGGACGCTCAAACACGGCGCGGTCTGGGGGAGCGTCAACGAGCGGTTCGGTCCCGACGGCATCTCCTACCGCCTCGACGACTGCGACGCCAGCGTCGTCGTCACCACGACCGACAACCGCGACACGGTGGCCGAGGCGCTGACGGACGCGCCGTCGGTCGAACACGTCGTCACCGTGGACCGCGGCGGCGGCGCGCCCGTCGACGATATCGCGTTCGGCCCCGCGCTCGACGGCGCGAGCACGACGTACGACGCCGCCGACACCGGCGGCGAGGACGACGCGCTCCTCTACTACACCTCGGGGACGACGGGGTTGGCGAAGGGCGTCCTCCACAAGCAGCGCTGGATAGCCGGCGTCGCGGCGACGCAGCAGTACGCCGTGGACCTGCAACCCGGCGACCTCTACTGGAGCACCGGCGACCTGGGCTGGCTGACCGGCGCGATAAACACGCTGGGCGCGTGGTTCTGGGGCGCGTCGCTGTTCACCTACGAGGGCGAGTTCGACCCCGAGGCGTGGGTCGAACTGCTCGACGAGTACCCCGTCGACGTCCTGTTCTCGGTCCCGACGGCGTACCGGATGCTCCGGGAGCGAGACGAACTGCTGGCCGACGCCGACGTGGACCTGCGGCACGCGCTCTCCATCGGCGAACCGCTCAGCGCCGGCGTCGTCGAGTGGGGTCGCGAGACACTCGGCGTCACCATCCTCGACACGTACGGGCAGACGGAGACGGGGAACATGATAATCAACAACTACCCGACGATGGACCTCAAGCCGGGGTCGATGGGGAAGCCGCTCCCCGGCATCGAAGCCGACATCGTCGACCCCGACACCGGCGAGGTGCTCGACCCGGGCGAGACCGGCGAGATAGCCGAACGCGGCGACTACCCGTGCTTCTTCGCGGAGTACTGGAACAAGCCCGAGCAGACGGCCGACTGTTTCGTGGACGGTCCCAGCGGCGAGTGGTATCTCTCCGGTGACCTCGCGTACAAGGACGAGGACGGCTACTTCTGGTTCGAGGGCCGCGCCGACGACGTCATCCTCTCGTCGGGCTACCGCATCGGCCCGTTCGAGGTGGAGAGCGCGCTCGGCGAACACGAGGCCGTCGCGGAGTCAGCCGTCGTCCCCAAACCCCACCGCGAACGCGGCAACATCGTCAAGGCGTACGTCGTCCTCAGCGAGGGGACCGAACCGTCCGAGGAGTTGAAGGAGGACATCAAGAACCACGTGAAGACCGAACTCTCCGCCCACGAGTACCCGCGAGAGATCGAGTTCCGCGACGAACTGCCGAAGACGGTCACGGGCAAGATTCGTCGCACCGAACTCAGAGACGAGACCGAGGGCTGAACCGCAGGCGAGACGCCGGCGCGTGCTACGTCCCTTCGACTAACCGCTTCAGATGCTCGGGCGGCACCGCGCCGCGGGCGCCGTACCCGTCGTAGGCGAACGTCGGCACGCCGGTCACGCCCTGCTGTCTCGCCTCGCCGAACGTCCGCCGGACCTCCTCGCGGAGGGCCTCGTCCGAGAGCGCCGACCGGACCTCCTCGCCCGCGACGCCGGCGTCCGCGGCGAGTTCGACGAGTACCGCTTCGTCGCCGATGTCCGCGCCGTCCTGCCAGAGGGCGTCGAACACCGCCTCGTCGAACGCCAGCCACGTCTCGTAGTCGTAGTGCTCCTTCACGTAGTAGGAGACCACCTGCGCGGGCAGCGAATCCACGTCGGTGGCGATGTCGAGGTCCATCTCCACGTCGTACTTCTCCTGGAGGCGACGGACGTTCTCCTTGGCCTGTTCGTAGTAGTCGTCGTCCTTGCCGTCGTCCACCGAGTGGTCGATGGTGCCGTCGGGGTTCCGCTTCTGACTGCGCAGGTCGAACGGGTGCCAGTCGATTTCGAGTTCGTCCTCGCGGGTCGCCTGATACTGTCGCAGTGACTCGCGCCCGAGGTAACAGAACGGACAGACGTAGTCGGAGTAGACGGTGATTCGGTCCGGAGAGTCGGCGTCGCTCATGCGTCCGGTACGTGGGCGGGCGGGTACAAGACACCACCGCGTCGATGCGTGCGCGGTGTCGTCCCACCACCGCGTCGATGCGTGCGCGGTGTCGTACACGCGTCCGGGGTGTGCCCCGCCGGGACACGACCGCGGCGGGCCGTCGCCGTCCCGCGTCGTGACCCCGCAGTCCTCCCCCTTCCGCGTCGCACCGGGCCGCACGGACTCGAACCGGGCCGCGCCGACTCAGATGCCGTACGTCACGCCGGTCAGGTGCTCCGACAGTTCCCACAGTCGGTGGGCGTCGTCCTCGTCGCGCGACGCCTCGCTAGACTCGTTCTCGCCAGGGTGCCCGCGCATGTTCTGGAAGCCGGTCGGGCCGACGTACGTCCCGCCGCGGGCGTCGTCGGCGGTGGCGGCGTACAGGAGGGGGAGCGCGCCCATCTCGGCGCTCTGCGCGAACGCGCGGTTCGCGAGCCCCATCCCCAGTTTCCGGACGAACGATCCCTCCATCTCCGGCCCGCGACGCTGGAGGTTCGTGTCGGCGTAACCGGGGTGACAGCCGAGGCTCACCACGTCGTCGACGCCCGCCAGTTCCAGTCGTCGCTGGAGTTCGTACGCGAACAGGAGGTTCGCCAGTTTGCTCTGGGCGTAGGCGTCCCACTTGTCGTACGACTCCTCGCCCATGGGGTCCGAAAAGTCCATCTCACCGTTCTCGTGCAGGCCGCTGGACTGGGCGACGACGCGCGTCTCGCCCTCGGTGTCGCGGAGGGTGTCGAGGAGGAGGCCGGTGAGGGCGAAGTGGCCGAGGTGGTTGACGCCGAACTGCATCTCGAAGCCCTGTTCGGTCTCCCGGCGCGGAATCGCCATCAGGCCGGCGTTGTTCGCGAGGACGTGGCAGTCGTCGAACTCCGCTCGGAACCAGTCGGCGAACCGGCGGACGGAGTCGAGGTCCGCGAGGTCGAGTCTGGCCAGCGTGAGGTCGGCGTCGGGCACCGCTTCGCGGACGTCTCGGGCGGCCTCGCGCCCGCGTTCGGGACTCCGGACCGCCATCACGACGTGTGCGCCCTTCGCCGCCAGCGCTCGCGTCGCCTCGTAGCCGAGTCCGCTGTTCGCGCCGGTCACGACCATCGTCTTCCCCGAGCAGTCGGGGACGTCGTCGGCAGTCCACTTGGAGGTCATCGGCCGACGCTACGGCGCGACGACGGGTAAGTTCGTGGCCCGCGGCAGGCGCTCGACCTACCGTTCGGCGACGCCCGTCTGCATGCCGTCGGTGTTGAACGCGCTCCCGACGCCCTCGCGACCGGCGACGATGACGCCCGCGCCGGAGCCCGTGAGTTCTCCGAACTCCTCGATGGCCAGGTCGGCGGCCGACTGGGCGTCCTCGCCGCGTTCGAGGTGGCGGACCGCGCGGCGGGTGAGCGTGGTCTTGGCGATGTCCTCGCCCGCGCCCGTCGCGGAGGCGGCCCCCGCGGGCGCGGCGTAGAACCCGGACCCGACCTGCGGCACGTCGCCGACGCGGCCGGCGAGGGCGAACCACCGCCCGCCGGTGGAGGTGGCGGCGGCGAACGCCTCCCCGTCGAAGGCGACGGCCCCGACGGTGTCGTGGTCCGAGAGGTCCGCGTCGTTCGAGGCGGTTGCGCTCGACTGCCCGAACTTGTCGTCGAGCCACGACAGGTGGTCGCGCGGCGACCCCGCCGGCGGGTCCGCCTCGTCCCAGCGCTGCCTCGTCTCGTCGGTGAAGAGGTCCACTCCGGTCTCGACGCCGAAGTCGGCGGCCACGTCCACCGCCGGTTCGCCCGCGACGAAGACGTGCGGCGTCTCCTCCATCACGCGCGGGCGGCGGAGACGGCGTGCTCGACGCCCGGCATGCCCGCGACGGCACCCGTCTCGCGGGCACTCGTCATCACGCCCGCGTCCGTCCGCACCCGTCCGTCGGACTGGACCGCCCCGCCGACGCCGGCGTTGAACGCCGGGTCCGACTCCATGATGCGGATGGCCGCTTCGACGGCGTCGACCGGGTCAGCCCGGGACGCGCCAGTCGCCGCCGCGTGGTCCACCGTCTCCTGTCTGGGTTCCGGGTCGTCCGGGACGCCGCCCGCCCCGCCGTGAACGATGACTCGCATGTCGTCGGCGACGAACGGGGAGCGCAAAACGGCACCGACACCCGCCGTCGCCTGCCGCGAGTCGGCGGCCGTATCGGCGGAAGTCGCGTTCACCCGAACGGCCGCGAGGGGACGAAGCGGCCACGTTCGCCGGGAAATCCAAGACTTGCCGTCCTGAACGATAACGGCAATACTTTACCGCCGGTCCGGGAACACCCGTCTGTTCATGAGCTACGACCAGATCGAAGTTCCCGAGAACGGGGAGAAGATCACGCTCGCCGACGAGGAGACGGGCGAGCTGTCGGTTCCCGACAACCCGATTATCCCCATCATCCACGGTGACGGCATCGGCACGGACGTCGGTCCGGCCGCCCAGAAGGTACTCGACGCCGCCGCGGATGCGACCGGTCGCTCCATCGAGTGGCTCCGCGTGTACGCGGGCGAGTCCGCCCGCGAGAAGTACGACGAGAACCTGCCCGAGGACACGGTGCAGGCCATCAAGGACCACCGCGTCGCCATCAAAGGTCCGCTCACCACGCCCGTCGGCGCGGGCTTCCGCTCGCTCAACGTCGCGCTCCGAAAGAAGCTCGACCTCTACGCGAACGTCCGACCGACGTACCACCTCGACGGCGTCCCGTCGCCCGTGAAGAACCCCTCGGCGATGGACATGGTCACGTTCCGCGAGAACACCGAGGACGTGTACGCCGGCATCGAGTGGGAGGCCGGTAGCGACGAGGTCCAGCAGGTCAAGGAGTTCGTCGAGGACGAGATGGGCGAGGACGACGTGATGCACGACGGCCCCATCGGCATCGGCATCAAGCCCATCACCGAGTTCGGGACGAAGCGACTGGTCCGCGAGGCCATCGAGTACGCCATCGAGAACGACCGCGACTCGGTCACCCTCGTCCACAAGGGCAACATCATGAAGTTCACCGAGGGCGCGTTCCGTGACTGGGGCTACGAACTCGCAGAGGAGGAGTTCGCCGAGGAGACCATCACCGAGGACGAACTCTGGGAGGAGTACGACGGCGAGCAGCCCGACGACAAGGTCGTCGTCAAGGACCGCATCGCCGACAACATGCTCCAGCAGCTCCTGACGCGGACCGACCAGTACAGCGTCATCGCGACGATGAACCTGAACGGCGACTACATGTCCGACGCCGCCGGCGCGCAGATCGGCGGACTCGGCATCGCCCCCGGCGCGAACTTCGGCGAGGGCCTCTGCCTCGCGGAACCCGTCCACGGGTCCGCGCCCAAGTACGCGGGCGAGGACAAGGTGAACCCGACGGCGATGATCCTCTCGGGCCGCCTCATGTTCGAGTACATGGGCTGGAAGGACGCCGGGAAGCTCATCCGCGACGCCGTCGAGAAGACCATCTCCGAGGGCGACGTGACGTACGACCTCGAACGGCAGATCGAGGGCGGCAACAAACTCGCCACGAGCGAGTTCGCCGAGGCCGTCGTCGAGAACATCGAAACGCTCTCGTAGAGAGCGTTTCGTGCGCTCGGAAATCGCAGATTTCCGAGGACATCGAAGAACTCGCGTAACGAGCGCTTCTCGCGCCCGAAATTTTCCTCTCTTTTCGCCGCGCGAGCGACGCTACTGTCCCTCGCCCCAGTCGGCCATCCGCCGCGGCGGGCTGAAGACGTCGAGGCCCTCGACTGGGACGTCGCCGCGGTTCTCGGCACCGTGCAGTTCGTCGGCATCGAGTGCGTACGAGTCGCCCGGGCCGACGACGACTTCCCGCTCGTCCTCGCCGACGACGAAGGTGAGTTCGCCGCTGACGACGTAGCGACCTGCTCCTGTTCGTGGCTGTGCGCGGGCACCGTCGCCCCCGGTTCGATGCGGAAGTGCTGGACGTTCATCCGGTCGCTCCCGGCGAGGACCGAGAGGTGGCGTCCGGGACGGCTTCGACCGCTTCGACCGAGTCGGTGGAGACGCGTTCCATGCAGAGTTGGCGCCCGACCCGGTATAAACGTACGCCCGGTGCCAAGGTTCAAATCCGACGACGCGGAAGCGAGCGTATGTACGCGGTGGTCGGGTGTACCGAGTGCGGCAGCATGTGGCTGCTCACCGACCCGAGACAGTCGAAGACGGCCAACTGTCCGCGGTGCGGGCGGACGCACCAGACGAAGAAACTGCGGACGTTCATCGAGACGGAGGACCGCGAAGCGGCCAGACAGGCCCGCGCCGCCCTCCTCGCGAAGAAGCACGGCGACAGCGAGGCGTTCGCCGAGACGGCGCACGTCTCGGAGATGGAGGAGTCGGTCGCCGAGTCCGGCGTCGACGACGAGGAGTACCTCGAAGCGTCGGGCCTCGACGCCGACGAAGTCGCGTCGGCGGGCGAACGGGCGATGGGCGGGGGGTCGTCGTCGCCGAACCGCGTCGACGTGGTTCGCGAGGCGATTCGGGCGACGGACC
>NZ_WPCD01000201.1:0-6635 GCF_009741955.1 Halogeometricum sp. CBA1124
CGCCGACGACGGCGAGTGCGAGGGGCGGCAGGTAGTAGGTGAACGCGTCCTCGTCGTTCGCGGCGGCGACGCTGATAGCGAGGCACGCCAGGAGGACGACGAGTTTCAGGCCGACGAGTCCGGCCTGTCCGAACGTCTCGACGGCGACGCGGACGAGGACGTTCGCCTCGTTGACGGTGTCGCTGAAGTGGATGAGGGCGAGGGTCGTCACCACGTCGCCGACGCCGTACGTCGCGGTGGCGAGGAACCAGAGGTTCGTGAACTCCCGTTCCTCGAACGGCGTTCCCCGCAGCGTCCACCGCGACCCGTCTGTCATCGGTCGAGACGACGGGCGGGTCCTATAAGAAGATTGACCCATGACTGTGGCGAAATTACCGCTGGTCGAGCAGGTTGAGGACGTAGACGGTTCGGAGCATCGACGCCGCGTCGCCCCGGTCGTACACCAACTCGTCGGTCTCCAGCACGTGCGTCAGGACGTCCTGTGAGGCGTGTTGCGGGGCCGCGGCGATGCCCGCGTCCGCGTCGGCGGCCCACTCCATCACCCGCAGGTCGGACTTGCTGTCGCCCATCACGAGGACGAACGGGTCCTCGACGCCGAGGACGTCGAGGGCCGCCCGCACGCCGTTCGGCTTGTTCAGTTCGAGCGAGCCGATTTCGGCGGCGTCGGCGTGGTAGTACGCCACGTCGATGCGGTCGAACAGGTCGCGGACGGCGTCCGGCACGTCGGCGGCGTCGCGTTCGGGTGCCGCGCCCTCGGCGTCGAGGACGTCCGCGACTTCCGGGTCCGCGTCCGCGTAGTAGGCGCGCGCCCAGTCCTCGGCCGCGTCGGTCTCCACGTCGCCGTCTACCGCGGCGGCGACGGCCCGGCCGAGGAGGTCCACGAGGTAGACCAGTCCCTCGTCGATGACCGCCTCCGCGGGGTCGCTGCCGATGTCGAAGTTGGGCTTCAGCGTGATGTTGAACTCGTTGCCCTGCAGGTGGACCGACTCGCGCAGGTCGTCGGGGGCCTGCGGGAGGACGCGCGAGCGAACCTCCGAGAACACCTCGCGGACCGTCGGGTCGAGGTCCTCGTACAGCAACTGCTTGGTGGTCGACCCGTGCCCGGGTGTGAACACGCCCGTCCCCGCCTCGTAGACGATGCTCACGTCGCCGGAGTGGACGAGTTCGTTGCCGAGTCCCTGGATGGTGAACCCCTTCACGTTCTCCAGCGTCTGGCCCGTGCAGATGACGATGGGGACGCCCGACTCGTGGAACTCCGTGAGGAGGTGGAGGGCGTCGCGCGGAATCTCGTTGTCCGTGCGGCCCGCCGAGCGAAGCGTCTCGTCCACGTCGAGGACGAGGGCGTTCACCGCACGGCCGTACTTCGAGTGCAGGTCGAGGGCGGTGAACGTCTGGTCGCGGTTGGCCCGGGCGGCGATTTCGGCGAACGTGTCGCCCGCGGCGAACGCGTCGCGAATCGCGTCCTTCCGGTCCTCCAGTTCGTCGCTGGCGTCCTGCCAGTAGTCGAGGGCGATGCGGGAGTCCACCGGCGGGAACAGATCCACGAAGTCCTGTAACTCCCGGAGCGTGTCCGCCTCGAAGTCCTCGTACAACCGGTAGAGGAGGTCGTAACGTTCCATACGACTACCCCTGTACTGCGTGCAGAAAAACTGTACCCGTACGGCGATTCCTGCGTGGGGAAACGCTCAAACGCCTCGTACACCAACGCCGACACATGACTGACTGGACAGACAGCATCGTCGCGACCGGATGACGGTGGACCGCGAGTTCAACGACCGGGTCGCCGCCTCCGACTTCACGAGTCAGGAGTGGGGGCTCATCATGACGGCGACGGAGTTCGAGATAGAACACCCCGACGACCCCGAACGGGCGCGCATCGTCGCGGACACCGAGAAACTCCCGCAGATAATGCCCGAGTTGAAGAACGTCCGCTCGCAGATGGCGCAGATGGGCGGCGCGCCGGACGACACGTCCTCGTCCGGCGGCGGCCTGTTCGACTCCATCAAGGGCGCACTCGGACTCGGCGGCGACGACGGTGACGCCGAACGGCAGGCGGACGCCGAACGCCTCGTGCAGGAGTACGCCGACGAGTTACAGCGTCACCTGGAGTCGAAGGGCAAGTGGGAGCGGGTCAGAATCGCGTATCAGGAGTAGTCGGCGGTCGGACGCGACGTGGACGGCTCAGACCTCGTCGCCGGAGTGGAACAGCGTCAGTTCCTCGGCCTCGTAGATGTTGATGAGTTCCGTGACGATCTCGTCGTAGTCCTCGTCCTCCTGTCGGAGAGAGTCGAGTCGCGCCACCGTCTCCTCGTTGAGGTGTATCTGGGGCATACGAGTCGGTAGGACAGCGTGCGACTTAAGCGCGGGGGACGGCCCGGGCCAAAAAACGGTGGACGCCGTCGGGGAAGCGTCAGACGTACCGGCTCTGGTTCGCGCTGCCGGAGACGTGCGTCAACTCGGCGTGGACGTCCGCGACTCGGTCGCGAATCTTCCGGCCGACGACGCGCGGGTCGAACACGTCCTTGTTCGGCGACCACTCCGTCTCGTTGAAGAACGTGTCGCGGGCGTCCTCGGTGTCCTCCGGCGGGACGATGGCCTGCGGGTCCTCGCGGTAGTGGTCGAACGCCGTCCGGGTGTACTCGTACTGGTAGCGCGTGTCCTTGTTCACCTTGCAGATACCGTGCTGCAGCATCGACTGCAGTTGGTCGGGTTGGACGCCCGAAGAACCGTGGAGGACAAGCGGCGTGTCCAGTCCGTGGTCGCGGAGCGTCTCGCGGATGTCGCGGGCGAGGTCCGGGCGGAGTTCGAGGTCCTTCCCCTTCGCGACGCCGTGTTGCGTGCCGACGGAGATGGCCAGCAGGTCACAGCCGGTCCGGTCGACGAACTCGACGGCCTGTTCGGGGTCGGTGTAGAACGCCTCCTCCGCCTGCACCTCGTCCTCGACGCCCTTTATCTGGCCGAGTTCGGCCTCGATGAGCACGTCTGCGCCCTTCTCCTCTTTCATCTCGACGACCTCTCGACTCGTCGCGACGTTCTCCTCGAACGGTTCGTGCGAGGCGTCTATCATGATGGAGGAGGGGATGCCGAGGTCCATCTGCGCCTCGATGAACTCCATGTCCGACTGGTGGTCCATGTTGAGGAAGACGCCGATGTCGTACTGCTCGGCGATGGTCTCGACGTACGACCCCATCGCCTTCAGTCCGGAGACGGCGTCGCCGTTCCCCGCGAAGGACGCGGCGCCGCCCGATAGCTGTAAGAGCAGGTCGGAGTTCTCGCGCGACGCGCCCTCCATCAACCCCATCATCACGTTCGGTTCGGCGATGTTCGAGGCGATGAGACCGAATCCCTCCTCGAGTGCGTCGTCGTACACCTTAGCGAGTTCGTTCCCGCGGTAGAACGGCACTGTGAGTCACCTGCTTCGGCGTTCACGTGCAGGCATTATAACGTATGCGGAGCGCTTTCGTTTCTGCCCGTTTGCCGGTTCCGGCGTCAGATGCTGCGAACCGCGGAGATAGCTACCCGAATCCGGATGAATCTCTCGCCGCCTCGACAGTCGCGTGAACGCGGGTGTTCGTCTCTGTCCGCTTCTGAAAATTCGGTACTCGGACGCGAGTCAACGTTCGGTCGCGAACGCGTCGGCGGGTTCAGGAGAACAGCTTCTTCAGGCGGGCGAACAGGCCCTTCTCTCGGTCGCCGCCGCGCCGTCGCTGTTGCGGTTCCTGCGTCTCCGTCGCCGCCGTCTCGGACCCCGCCTCGTCGCCGCCGGCGTCCGTCGCCTCGCCGCCGACTTCCACCGTCCCCGTCTCGTCGTTCTCGACGAGTTCTGCGGCCCGTTCGACGAGTCCCTCGGCGTCGTTGACGCCGTCTTTGACCGTCCCCTTCACCAGCGGTTTGCCCTCGAAGCGGTCGCGACTGACCGCCGTGTCGGAGGCGATGATGACCGCGTCCGCGTCGGCGACGTCGTCGGCGGTGAGTTCGTTCTCAGCGCCCATCGCCCCCTGCACTTCGACCTTTATCTCGTGCCCGAGTCGCTCGGCGGTCTGTTCTAAGTTCTCTGCGGCCATCTGACTGTGCGCGATTCCCGTCGGACACGCGGTGACTGCGACTAGCTTCATGATTCTGTGTTCTCCGTTAGCACTCGTCTCACTTCGTTCTTCGTTCGGGCCGAGAGCGCTCGTTCGGCCAGCGCTCTCGCGTCTCCGGTGTTCGTCTCGGTCACGGCCCGCTTGACCTGCGGCACCGTGACCGCGCTCATGCTGAGTTCGTCGAGGCCGAGACCGAGGAGCAGTTCGGTCAGGTCCGGGTCGCCGGCCATCTCGCCGCACATGCCGACCCAGACGTCCGTCCCCTCGGTGGCTTCGACCGTCGCCCGGATGGCGCGGAGCACCGCCGGCTGGTGGTAGTCGCCGAGTTCGGCGACGCGTTCGTTGCCGCGTTCGGCGGCCATGACGTACTGGGCGAGGTCGTTCGTCCCGATGCTGAAGAAGTCCACCTCGTCGGTCAGGGCGTCGGCCATGAACGCCGCCGAGGGCGTCTCGACCATCACGCCGAACTCGGGGACGGCGTACTCGACGCCCTCACGCTCCAAGTCGTCGCGAACAGTTCCAGTCGCTCGCGGGCCGCCGTCACCTCCTCGACGGTCGAGACGAGGGGGAGCATCACCGCCAGGTCGCCGCCGCGTTCGCTCCCCGCGGCGCGGAGGAGCGCACGCAGTTGCGTCTCGAACAGGTCGGCGTCGGGGCCGAGCGACCGCCGGATGCCCCGTTCGCCGAGGAACGGGTTCTCCTCCTCGGGCAGGTCGAGGTAGTCGATGGGCTTGTCGCCGCCGACGTCCAGCGTTCGGACGACGACGCGGCCCTCGGGGAACGCCTCCAACGCCTCGACGTACGTCTCGTACTGTTCGTCCTCGTCCGGCGGCGACTCCCGGTCGAGGAACAGGAACTCGGTCCGGAACAGGCCGACGCCGTCCGCGCCGCGTTCGGCGGCCGGAGCGAGGTCCGCCTCCGTCCCGACGTTGCCGGCCACCTCGACGGGGACGCCGTCCGCCGTCGAGACGGGGTCGTCCCGAATCTCCACGTCGGCCTCCTCGGCGGCCGCCTCGCGCGTCTCCTCGTCGGGGTCGACGACGACGACGCCGTCGGTGCCGTCCACGACGACGCTCTCGCCCTCGGCGACGTCGTTCAGTTCCTCGCCGACGCCGACGACGGCGGGCAGGGCCAGCGACCGGGCGAAGATGGCCGCGTGCGAGGTTCGCCCGCCCGTGACGGTGACGAACCCGGCGACGCGTTCGGGGTCCAACTGCGCGGTGTCGCTCGGCGTCAGGCGTTCGGCGAAGACGACGCTCCCCTCGGGCAACTCCGCGAGGTTCACGCGTTCGCCGCCCGAGAGGACGCGCACGAGTCTGTCGCGCACGTCGCGCAAGTCGTCCGCGCGTTCGGCCATCCGGCCCTCCATCCCCTCGAACTGCTCGACGAACCGGTCGAACGTCCGTTCGACGGCGTGTTCGGCCGGGAGGCCGTTCGAAATCTCCTCCTCGACGCCCTCGGTTATCTGCGGGTCGTCGAGGAACTGGACGTGCGCGTCGAACACCGCCGCCTCGTCCTCGCCGACTCGTTCGGCCGTTCGTTCGCGTTCGCGCTTCAGTTCCTCGCGCGCCGACGTGCGCGCCTCCTCGAACCGTGCCGTCTCGGCGTCGGCGTCGACCGCCTCGGGGGCCGGCGGGTCGTCCAGTTCCGCGTCGGGCGCGTACCAGACGACGGTGCCGACACCCGAGAGCGGGGTGACGCCGATGCCGTCGAATCGCCGTGTCATCGCGTTACAGTTCGTCCTCCGGCGTCGAAAGCACTTCCTCCAAGGCGTCGAGTGCCTCCTCGGCGTCGTCGCCCTCCGCGGAGAGGCGGACGTTCTCGCCGCCCGAGACGCCGAGTCCGGTGACGGCGAGCATGCTCGCGGCGTTCACCATGTCGCCGTCCTCCGGGCCGACGCGAATCTCCGCGTCGAACTCGTTGGCCGTCTCCACGAACACCGACGCGGGACGGGCGTGCAGGCCGTCCTCGGGGACGACGGTGACGATTCGCTCGGGCATCAGTTCACCGCCTCCCGGACCGTGTTCTGGACCGTCTCGGCGTCCTCGGCCTCCAGCAGTTTCTCGCGGACGTCCTCGTGCATGAGGGCGCGCGAGAGCGAACTGAGAATCTGCAGGTGTTCCTCGCCGCCCTCCTCGGGGACGAGAATCATGAATAGCAGTTTCGCCGGCTTGTCGTCCATCGCGTCGAAGTCGATTCCCTCCGCGGAACGCGCGAACGCCACGGAGGGAGCCTCAACGGCCGTCGTCTTGGCGTGGGGGATGCCGATTCCCATGCCGACGCCCGTCGTGGCCTCCTTCTCTCGTTCCTGCAGGTCCGCGAGGGCCGTCTCGCGTTCGGTCACGCGACCGTTCTCCACGACGAGGTCCAACAGGTATTCGATGGCGAGTTCCTTCTCTGCGGGCGGTTCTTCGAGCGAGATGTGCGCCGTCGGCATCAGGCGGTCGATTTCATCTTCGAGCATTTTCGTGCGAATATGTGAACGGCTGGGGTAAGGTAGTTGTGTTGGCGGCCGTCTCGGCCGGTCGGTCGTCGGTGTCGTCTGTCGTC
>NZ_WPCD01000093.1:0-13429 GCF_009741955.1 Halogeometricum sp. CBA1124
GGCGACGCCGCGGACGGCGCTCGTCGTCGTCCCGCGCCTGCCGTCGCTGTACCGCGACCCGGACCTGCCCGAGGCGGCGGCGGACCGCCTGTTCGACGCCAGTCTCGCCGTCCTCCGCGAGTTGGCGGATGCGCTGGACGTGCGCGTCCTCGTCACCGCCGATGGGGCGGACGACGGTCTGACCGACCGGGTTCGGGAGGCGGCCGACGACGAGGTGGTCGTCCGCCGCACCGGGATGGGCCTCGCCTTCGAGGGCGACTCCGTCCGGAGCGACGTCTACTGGCACGACGACTGGTGGCAGACGACGATTCCGTACTGGGTCGAACTGTGCGGCGTCGCGCCCGACGACGCGGACGCGGTGGCGGCCGACGGGCCGCGCGACCCCCTGCAGTCGTGGCTCGGCGGGGCCGTCTGATGGGCCGAACGAACCCCACCTACCGCGACGCCCTCGACCGCTACGAGGCGTCGTGGTCGGCGTACCGGCGGACGCTCAGGGCGGCGCACCGGCCGGACTTCGACCGCTTGTTCGACCGGGCCGCCGAGTTCGCCGCCGCCTCGGGCCAGCAGAACCCGACGGACCCGCACCGGACCGTCGTCGTCTCCGTCCTCCTCTCGCAGGAGCGCGAACTGCGACGGCTCAGAGAGCGCGTGTCGGCCCTCGAAGCGGCCGACCGAGACCCCGACGACGGGGAGCCACAGGCGGCGGACGGACCGAGGGGAGCGGAGTGACGACCCGTGCCGTTCGCCTTCGACTTCGAGGACGGCGACGTGGTCGAGTGGTCTCGCACCGCCGACGGCGTCGCGTCCGCGCGCGTCACCGACTACGCGCCGACGCTCCGCTTCGCCGGGGCCGAGGCGGCACTCGACGAACTCGAAGCGCGCGTGCGCACGAGAGACAGCGTGGCGTCCGTCGGTCGGGAACGGAAGTACCTGCGTCTGGACGCCGACGAGCGAGCGGAGGTGCTCCGGGTGGAGGCGACGGACCCCCGGGACGTCCCCGACCTCGCGGCCCGGATTCGGGAGTCGTCGCTCGCGGACCTCGCTCCGGGCGCGGTCCGCGCGTACGACGTGGACCTCGACCCGGGGTTCCGGTACTGCGTCGAGACGGGCACCTCGCCCGTTCCGAACGAGGGGTTGCGGACGCTCCGACTCGACCTGCCCGACCGAGCGCTCGCGGACGGCGACCTGTCGGAACTCGTCGTCGGGGGCGGTGACGACGCGCAGACGGACGCCGACTGCGACGCCACCGAGCGAGAACCGCCGACCGTCGCGTCCGACCGCGACGCCGTGGACGCGGCGGCCGCCCGCCTCGACGCCGTCGACCCGGACGTCCTCGTCGTCAGCGACGCGCGTCTCCTCCCTCTCCTCGCCGAGCGAGCGGTGGCGCTCGGTGCGGACCTCCCACTCGGGCGTCGCCCCGGACTCGAACGACTCGCGGGCGAGAACACCGTCGAGAGTTACGGCCGCGTCCGCCACTCACCCGCCCGCTACGACGTGCCGGGACGGGCCGTCGTCGACGCCGGGGGCAGTTTCCTCTGGAACCAGTCGCGCCTCGACGGCCTGCTGTACCTGGTCGAACGGTCGTGGCGACCCCTGCAGGAGACGGCGCGGGCGAGCATCGGGAGGGTGCTCACGTCGATACAGACCCGCGAGGCGCACGCCCGCGACGTTCTCGTCCCGTGGAACAAGTGGCGGCCGGAGGCGTGGAAGTCCGTCGACGACCTGCACGCGGCGGACCGCGGCGGCCTGACGTTCGACCCCGAGGTGGGCCTCCACGAGGACGTGGTCGCGTTCGACTTCGCCTCGCTGTACCCGCGCATCATCTGCGACCGCAACGTCAGTCCCGACACCGTCCTGTGCGACTGCCACGCCGGGCGCGACGACGTGCCCGAACTCGGGTACGCCGTCTGCGACGAACGCGGCTTCCTCCCCGACGTGCTCTCGCCCCTCCTCGCCGACCGGCGGCGACTGAAGCGGACGGCGCGCGCGGCGGACCGCGCGGGCGACGAGGCGACGGCGACGGCCGCCCGACGGCGCGCGGGCGCGATAAAGTGGGTCCTCGTCTCCTGCTTCGGCTATCAGGGCTACCGGAACGCCAAGTTCGGCCGTATCGAGTGCCACGAGGCCATCAACGCCTACGCGCGCGACGTCCTCCTGCGCGCGAAGTCGATGGCCGAAGCGCGGGGCTGGCGCGTCGTCCACGGCATCGTCGACAGTCTGTGGCTCACCCGCGACGGCGACGCGTGCTCGCCGGAAGCGCTCTCTGCGGCCGTCACGGACGCCGTCGGCATCCCGCTCGACGTGGAGGACCGGTACGACTGGGCGTGTTTCGTCCCCAAGCGAGACTCCTCGCGTGGGGCGCTCACGCGGTACTTCGGCCGCGTCGCCGACCGCGAGGAGTACACGGTTCGCGGCATCGAGTGCCGCCAACGCCGCACGTCCGCGTTCGTCGCCGACGCGCAACGCGACCTGATTCGGACGCTGGACCGCCACCGGTCGCCCGAGGCGGTCTGCGACAGACTCGGCCGGCACCTCTCGTCGCTCCGCCGCGGCGACGTGGACCCCGCGGACCTCGCTCCGCGACCGACGCCGCTCTCTCGGCGTGCCGACGACGTACGACCGGGACACCCTGCCCGCCGCCGCCGCGCGCCGGTCGGCCGACTGCGGCGTCCCGCGGGCGCCGGGCGAACGGGTCGGGTACGGTCGTCACCGACGACGACGCGTCCGGCGTCGCCCGCCTCGCTCTGGACTTCGAGGACCCCGCCGACTACGACGCCGACCACTACGCGGCGCGCCTCGTCCGCGCCGCCGAGAGCGTCGTCTCCCCGTTCGGGTGGTCCCGCGGACGGGTTCGACGCCACCTCCGGCCCGGCCGCGACACGACGCTGTCGGCGTTCGACTGACGGCGAGGAGTCCCGGCGCGCGCGTGTCACCTCGTCCCGAAGGGGGCGACTTTTCACCGTCGCGCCCGACGAACGGACGTGGACGCCGAACAAGACACACTAGAGAACCCGTTCAACATGGATTCCGACTGCGAGAACTGTCCGGGTCTCTGCGACGTTCGGTCGAACGTCGCGCACGGCTACGGCGACGTGGGCGGGGAGTTCCTGTTCGTCGGCGAACGGCCCAGCGACGGCGCGGACGACGTCGGGATTCCGTTCACGGGCGGCGAGGCGGACGAACGCCTCCAGCGAATCCTCGGCGACCTCGGGTTCGCGCGGTCGCCCCCCGACAGCGACCGGCCGGACCTCCAGAACGTCTTTCTCACCTACCTCACGCGGTGTCGACATCCCGACCGACGCCCGACCGACGAGGAGATACGCACCTGCGAACCGTACCTCAACGCGGAGATACGGATGATAAACCCCGAGATACTCGTCCCAATCGGCCAGCGGACGCTCGAATCGCTGGCAATCGACTACACGACGCGCGCGCCGGACAGTTTCGACGTCCGCGAGGAGCACGCGACGACGATTCGGGGACGGGGGTTCGAACTCGTCCCGATGCTGGACCTGGACGAACAGACCGAGGCGGACACCGAGGCGTTCGTCGACCACATGCTGGAGTCGGTGTTCGCGCGGGACTACCGGCAGACCAAGGGCCGCCGCGGTCGCTGACCGCGCTACGTCCGCCAGTACGGCGTCGCCGTCTTTCTCGCTGCCCGCGCGCCGTAGAGTACCATCCCGCCGACGGCGACGAGGAGCAACGCGCCGACGAGGAGCGCCCACGCCGCGGCGGCGAGGAGGAAGTATGCCGCGGCGACGACGCCGACGAGGACGACGACGACGGCGCCGAGACGGGAGAGCAGTCGGGTGAGACCGGAGCGTGCGAGTCCGCCCGCGGAGTCGGAAGCCATGGTTCGCTTTCGGACGGGAGGCACTTGAAGTGAAACGGCGAGTTGAAGGGTCACCCCGCCCGAGGGGGAGACATGACCGTCGTCGCTCTCATGGCCGACCCGCCGCGTCCCGGACTCGTCCTCTCGGAACTCGCCGCGACGAGTCCGCTGTCGGAGGCGGAGGCCGCAGACCTCTACGCCGCGATGCTGAAAGACACCATGGTCGCCGTCTCCCGGTCCGGCGGCGACCTGCTGGTGAACTACCGCTCGGAGGAACTGCTCCCCGAGGCGTACCGCGACGAGGAGGGAACGGCCGAGGCGGAGGTTCGGACGCTGGCCGTCGACGCGTTGGACGACCCCGACGAGGCGCGGTTCGAGGTGCAGGTGGGGTCGAGTTTCGACGCCCGCGCGGGCAACACGGTGATGCACCTGCTCCGCGACGAGGAGGTCCAGTCCGCGGCCGTCGTCCGCGGCGACGCCCCGTTCTTCACGCGCGCGAAACTGGACACGCTGTCGATGCAACTGCGCACGAACGAAGTCGTCCTCGGGCCGTCCACCGAGGGCCGAGCGTACGTCGCGGGCTTCACCGCCCCCATCGACTTCACCGACGCGTTCGCCACACCCGAACTGGAGACGCTCACCGCCCGCGCGAACGACGCCGACAACGACGTCGCCTTCTTGGAGATGCAATCGACGGTCCGGACGGGTGCGGACCTCCTGACGCTCGTGCCCGCCGTTCGGGCGCGCTGGCAGGCCGAGCGTCTCGTCCCCGGCCACACCGCCGAGTTCGTCGTCGAGACGGGCCTACGCGTGGTCGACGACGACGGGGAACCGACGCTGGTCCGCGAGGAGTGACCGACAAACCTTAGAACGGCCGCCGAGAACGTCGGTTCGCTGGTGGGATGGCAGAGTGGACTATTGCGCCTGCCTTGAAAGCAGGTGCCTTCGGCCTCCTGGGTTCGAATCCCAGTCCCACCGCGTTCTGCGAGTGACCCACGCGCCACGGCCACGTCGCCGGCGGCCGCCGCGCTCCGAAGATGCGTAACGGCTATGGGTTGGCCTTCCAACACAGGGATATGGACTGGCCACACGACCCCGACGGCGAGGACGGGAGTGAGGGGAAGCGCAAGTACGGGCAGGCGATCATCGCCAAGAAGATAGACGAAGAGGAGGACTTCCCCCTCTCCGTGGAGGAGTTCGTCGCCGAACACGGTGACGACCCGATTCGCATCGACTACGAGACGGTCGTCTCGCTCCGAGACATCTTCGAGGGCGTCGAGGGGGAGTCGTTCGACGCCTTCGTGCCGTTCCACAAGGCCGTCGGCAAGGCGATGCGCGAGAACGGCTACTGGTTCTACGAGGGCGCAGACCAGTTCGTCGACACGAAGAAGCGCGCCTGAGTCTCGGTTCGTACCCTTCTGCGAATCTCGGTGCCGGTCGGCCGCGCGCCGCTACTCCGCCGACGGCCGTTCCCAGTCGCGCGTCGCGTCGCCCTCGACTTCCGCCATCACCTTCTCCTCGAGGAGGTTCACGGCGACGCTGTTGGCTCCCTCCGGGATGATGAGGTCCGCGTGTTTCTTCGTCGGTTCGATGAACTGCTCGTGCATCGGCTTGACCGTCGAGAGATACTGGTCGATGACGCCTTCGAGGTCGCGGCCGCGTTCGATGACGTCGCGCTGGATGCGCCGGAGGATGCGAACGTCGGCGTCCGTCTCGACGTAGAGTCGGAGGTCGAACATCTCGTTGACGTCCTCGTCGTACAGCGCGAGGATGCCCTCGACGATGATGACGTCGGTCGGCACCACCGTCTCCGGTTCGTCCTTCCGGTTGTGTATCTCGAAGTCGTACACCGGCATCTCGATGGGTTGTCCCTCAAGTAGCGTGGCGAGTTGGTCGTGCAGGAGGTCCCACTCGAACGCCGAGGGGTGGTCGTAGTTGACCGCCTCCCGTTCGTCCAGTTCGAGGTGGCTCAGGTCCTCGTAGTAGTTGTCGATGGGGATGCGCGTGACGGACTCGCCGACGTTCTCCGTGATGAGGCGTGCGACGGTGGTCTTGCCCGCGCCGGTCCCGCCCGCGATACCGATGACGAACGACGGGATGGTCATCGGTGGAGAAGGCGTCCGAGGCGATTTGAGCGTGGCGATTCGCCGCCGCCGGAGGCGGGGTGTCCGCGAGCGAGCGTACCGCGCACCGATGAACCGGGCGTGTGTGAGAACGTCCTGCACTCGCTCAGCATCGGACAGCGGGGTTCATACCGTCGAAATCGCCCGGCCGCGGTCAGGCGAAAGGTAGATTTATAAACGGGTACTGCCTTTGCGTGTCACATGGCACGTGATATCGCACGCCGTGAATTTCTGAAGCGAGCGGGCGCAGCGAGTGCTGTGGGTGCAGCGGGACTGTCAGGGTGCATCGGAAGCCCCGGTGGGGGCGGCGGCAGCGGTCCGGACGGACTCGTCGTCATCGGCTACCCCGAGAGTGGGATTCAGCTGTTCCGCGACTACTACAGCCAGTCGGACGGCTCCGAGCAGATTCTCGTCCCGGACGGACTCCGCGACGGCGCGATGCCCGGACAGGTGGGCAACGACATGGCGAACGTCACCGGGACGGCCCCGGCGGCGGGGGGTCCGAACCAGGAGGCGTTCAACACGCTCTTCCAGGACGAGTACGGTGCGGCACCGGGTGTGTTCACCTCGCAGTCGTACGACTCCGTGGCACTCCTCATCCTCGCGAACGCCGCGGCGGGTGAGAACAGCGGTGCAGCGCTGAAAGAGCAGATGCGCCGCATCGCCAACCCCGGCGGCGACGAGTACGGTCCGGAGAACTTCGTCGAAGCGGTCGAAGCGGCCGCCAACGGCGACGACATCAACTTCCAAGGCGCTTCGTCCGCGACGAACTTCGACCAGAACGGCGACCCGGCCTCGGCCGCGTACGCCATCTGGGAGTTCGCGGGCACCGACTCCAGTTCGACCAACACGTTGGAGACGCAGAGCTTCGAGGGTTCGAACCCCGACGGTGCGGGCCCGTCGGCCGACAGCGGTCCGGGCGGGTCCGACCGCGAGATTTCGGTGGGGATTCTCCTCCCGGAGACGGGCGACCTCGCCTCGACGGGCGCGCCGATGATTCAGGCCGCGCAGTTACCGGCCATGCAGGTGAACGACGCAAACCCGGCCGGACTCACGGTCAACGCGCAGATAGAGGACACGCAGACGTCGCCCGACGCCGGCGTCGCGGCGGCCCAGTCGCTCGTCAGCGCGGGCGTCCCCGGCGTCTGCGGGACCGCCTCCTCCGGCGTGAACGTTCCCGTCTCCCAGCAGGCGTTCATCCCGAACGAAGTCGTCGGCTGCTCGCCGTCCTCGACGGCGCTGTCGGTGACGAACCTCGACGACAACGACTACATCTTCCGGACGGCACCGTCGGACCGCCTGCAGGGCCGCGTCATGGCGCAGGTCATGTCCGAGCGTCTGGAGGCGTCGAGCGTCGCGACGCTGTACGTCAACAACGACTACGGTCAGCAGCTGTCCGAGCGGTTCACGCAGGTGTTCCAGGACAGCTTCGACGGCGAAGTGTACAGCCAGACGGCGTTCAACATCGGCGAGTCCTCGTACTCGTCCGTCATCGAGACGGCGCTGTCCGGTCCGGACAACTGACGCAGCTCCGACTTTTCTTTCGACGCCGGCCGGCGAGCGACGGCGCCGACGCGACGCGCTGCCACCGTACCGCGTCGAGGCGGTCCGTGCGCGGAGTCACCACCGCGACGTGTCCGTGCGAGCAGAAGATACTCGGGAGTCGGGCGAGACGACCGACTCGATGCACCGACGCGCCCTCCTCGCGGCCCTCGGGTCGTCGCTCCTCGGTACCGCCGGTTGCCTGTCCGACGACGGAAGCGGCGGTCCGACGGCGACGGCGACGCCCACCGACCCGTCCCCGACGCGGACGACACACGAGCGGACCCGGACGACGGACCGGCAGACGGGGACGACCCGAGAGACCCCCTCGACCGGAACGCCGACCGGCGACGCGTACGTCGTCCCCGGCGCGAAGCGCATCCTCGGTCCCGCGGGTGCCGACGTTCGCAACGCGACGGACGAGGCGGCGACGGTCACCGTCGCCGTCGCGTACGAGGGCGACCGATTCTACGAGCGGACGTTCGACGTGGGGGCCGGGGCGGAGGCCGCCTCCGAGCCGATAGTCGCCTCGCACGCCACCTACGACGTGGTCGTCGAGACGGGCGACGGCCGGCGAACGACGTACGAGTGGTCGATACCCGAGAACTGGCACTGGCCGCGTCTGACCGTCCTCGTCGCCGAGGACGGGTCGGTCCGCGCCGGGTGCGCGTGGCCGAGCGAGCAGTCGGTCGCCGTCGAGAACGCCGACGGTTCGGCGCGCGACCTGACGCTGACGCTGTCCGGCGACGACGGGACTGTCGTCGAGACGGCCGAGACGGTACCCGCCGGGGAGGGGAGCGTCGCGTTCGACGTCCCCATCGGCGACGAGTACGACTTGCGCGTCGAGACGACCGACGGGGCCGACACCGCGTCGTACGTCGTCTGTTACTGCCGAACGACGCGCGCGACCGTGGAGATTCGCGAGGGTGTCCCCCACATCGACACCGTGCTGCCGGTGTGCGAGTGACGCGCGTAGGGGTGCAAGTGACGCGCGACGCGTTCGGTCGGTGAGGCGCCGTCGGGCGGCGCGTCGAAGAAGAGCCGCGTGCCGCGATTATCCGCCGAGGAAGTCCCGGCGAACCTGTTCGTCGTTCAGGAGCGCCGTCCCCGTGTCCACGTAGCGGTTCTCGCCGTTGGCGAGCACGTAGCCGCGGTCACAGCGCCGGAGCGCCTCCTTCGCGTTCTGTTCGACCATCAGCACCGCCGTCCCCGCCTCGTTTATCTCGTCTATCTTGTCGAACATCTCCTTGACGAGGTCCGGCGCCAGCCCCGCGGAGGGTTCGTCCAGGAGGAGCAGCGAGGGGTCCAGCATCAGCGCGCGACCCATCGCCAGCATCTGCTGTTGGCCGCCGGACATCGTGCCCGCCTTCTGTTGCTTCCGCTCTTCGAGGATGGGGAAGCGCTCGAACACCACGTCGAGGGCGTCCTGCGGCACCTCGTCGAGGATGTACGCGCCCATCTCCAGGTTCTCCTGCACCGTGAGCGTCGCGAAGATGTTGTCGTTCTGCGGGACGTAGCCGACGCCCTCGTGGATGATGTCCTCGGGACGCAGGCCGGTGATGTCCTCGCCCTCGAACGTGACGGTCCCGCCCATGTGGTTGGTGAGTCCGAAGACGGACTTCATCAGCGTGGACTTGCCCGCGCCGTTCGGACCGACGATGGTGACGTACTCGCCGTCGTAGACGTCCATGTCCACGTCGGTGAGTATCTGCAGGTCGCCGTAGCCCGCGTCGAGGCCGCGGACGCGGAGGAGTTCCGCTCCCTCGACGTCGGGCGTGGACTCCGTCGCGGCGGTGGCGTCGGAACTCATACGTTCCCCCCGAGGTAGGCCTCGATGACCTCCTCGTTGGATTTGATGTCTTCGGGCGTCCCCTCGGTGAGGACGCGCCCCTGATGCAGGACGATGACGTGTTCGCAGTTCTCCATGATGAGGTCCATGTCGTGTTCGACCAGGAGGAAGGTGTAGCCCTGCTCCCGCAGTTCGTGGATGTGGGTGAGCAGACGCTTCTCCAGCGACGGGTTGACGCCGGCGAACGGTTCGTCGAGCAGGAGCATGTCCGGGTCCGTCAGCAGCGCCCGGGCCATCTCCAGCAGTTTCCGCTGGCCGCCCGAGAGGTTGCCCGCGTACTCCTCCGCGATGTGGTCTATCTCGAAGAACTCCAGCACCTCCCACACCCGGTCGAGCAACTCCTCCTCCTGTTCGATGACGCCGTTGCGGACGCCGGGCGTGACCGACCGCCAGAGCTTCTCGCCCCGCTGGTTCTTCGGCGCGAGCATCATGTTCTCGAGGACGGTCATGTCTTCGAGTTCCCGGGCTATCTGGAACGTCCGGACGAGACCCTGATTGGCGATGGCGTGCGGTTCCATCCCGGTGATGTCGTCGCCGTTGAACGTGACCGTCCCCGCGTCGGGCTTTATCATCCCGGTGATGAGGTTGAACGTCGTCGACTTCCCGGCCCCGTTCGGCCCGATGAGTCCCGTCAGCGTCCCGTTCTCGACCTGGAACGTCGCGTCGTCCACCGCGGTGATACCGCCGAACGTCTTCCTGAGGCCGTCGACCTGCAGCGGATACTCGACCGACACGTCGGGCGAGGACGTGGCGTCTATCTCCGCCTCGGAGTCGAACTCGTCGGCCTCCGGTCCGCTCTCGGTCTCACTCATCGTCGTCACCTCCTTCGGTCGCGGCGTCCGTCGCGGGCGCCGCGTCGTCGACTTCGCCGCCGTCGGCGGCGGTGCGTCGGGCGTGTGCCGCCGTGAGCGGGATGCCCGCGGCCGTCTCCTTGCGGTAGCCGAGCATCCCCTCCGGGCGGTTGTGCATCAGCCAGATGAGGACGAGCCCCATGATGACGAGTTGGAGCTGTCGGATGCTGTCGATGGTGTAGAAGAACATCGGTGCAGGGTTGAGGTTCGAGATGAGCGGTGCGATGGCCGGGCCGAACCCGGACGGCGCGCTCGTCGACGGGAGCACCGTGTCGACGAGGTTCTTGAAGTACCGCGGCCCCTGGTAGAGCACCGCCGCGAAGACGGCGCCGCCGAGGACGCTCCCGGTGTTCGACCCCGCGCCGCCGATGATGAGCGCTATCCAGACGAAGAACGTGATGCGCGGCCGGAAGAAGTTCGGCGTCACCGCGCCCTGCGTCATCAGCCAGAGGATGCCGGCCAGACCCATCAGCGCACAGCCGAGCATGAACGACTTGATCTTGAACTGGTTCGTGTCCTTACCCAGCGAGTTCGCCACGTCCTCGTCCTCGCGGATGGCCTTGAGGACGCGGCCGAACGGCGACTCGCCCGTACGCTTCAGGAGCCAGAAGTACCCGGCGACGAAGCACAGGAGGACGAAGCCGTAGACCAGTCCGTCGACGACCGGTTTCGGGTTGTTCGGCACGACGACGGTGAACGCGTCGACGACGCCGAGGTAAGCGTTCCACAGCCCGAACGCCTGGAAGAACGCCTGTAGGGGGTCGGTGAAGTCGAGGATGAGCCCCGAGCCACCGCCGAAGCCGACGCGGTTGCCGAACAGTTGGAACCGCTGGAGGTCGTTCGACAGCAGACTGAAGCGGATTATCTCCGACATCGCGATGGTGACGATGGCGAGGTAGTCCGCCCGCAACCGAAGCGCCGGCAAGGCGACCACCAGTCCGAGCAGTGCCGCGGCGGCCATCCCGGCGACGATGCCGACGATGAGGGGGAGGCCGAGGCCGCCCACCTGCGCCGCGCCGCCCGCCTCGTACAGCGGTTTCGACACCAGCGCCATCACGTAGATGCCGATGGCCATGAAGCCGACGATGCCGATGTTGAACAGCCCGGTGTACCCCCAGTGGAGGTTCAGCGCCAGCGCCAGCATGGCGAAGACGCCGATGTAGAACGTCAGCACCGCGATGGTGTTGAGTTGGCCGCGGAGCGAGTAACCGAGGCCGACACCGACGAGGACGTACGCCGCGTACGTCACCAGCAAGACGGCGACGATGAGGCCCGCGTCGCCGCCGGGCATCCGGTCGGCGAGGTTCTCGCGAACGCTCATGCGGTGGACCTCCCGCTGAAGAGCCCGGACGGTTTCACGAGCAGGATGACGATCATGACGAGGAACGCCGCCGCGCGGGCAAACGCCGAGGGAATCCACAGCACCGACAGCGACGCCGTCAGACCGATGACGAGTCCGCCGGTGATGGCGCCGTAGATGGAGCCGATACCGCCGAGGATGACGGCGGCGAAGATGAGCAAGAGCAACAGCCAGCCGTCGTTGAAGCCGAGCGTCCCCTTCCAGAGGACGAACATGTAGCCCGCGACGCCGGTGAGGCCGCCGCCGATGATCCACACCGACCGGACGACGCGTTCGGTCGGAATCCCCGTGACGCGCGCGAGGTCCTCGTTGTCCGCCATCGCACGCATCGCCTTCCCCAGTTTCGTCCGCTGGAGGAGGAGGTGGACGCCGAGCATCAGTCCACCGGCGACGACGGCCAGCGTCAGGTCGTGCATGTTGATTCGGATGGCACCGTCGACGAAGTACACCGACAGCGCCGGCGGTTGCGCCGTGGTCCCCCGGACGCCCGACCCGAACACGAACTGCATCATGTACCGAAGCGCGAACGCGACGCCGATGCTCGTGATGAGAAGCGTGATACCGTCCTCGTCGCGAATCGGCCGGAAGACGAACCGGTCGACGCCCAACGAGAGCACGATGGCGAACGCACCCGCGACGACCAGGCCGCCGAGTACGGCCACCGGTGTCCCCGTGACGCCGATGCCGAGTGTCCCACCGAACACCGACCCACCGGCGCCGACGAGCATCAGCGCACCGATGTCGGCGCGTCCGAGTCCGGCGATGACGTACGTCGTCGCCCACCCGGAGAACGCGCCGGCGGTGATGTAATCGCCGTGCGCGAAGTTCGCGAAGTTCAAGATACTGTACGTCATCGACAGTCCGATACCCGCCAGACCGATCACCAGCCCACGCATCAGGCCGTCCCAGACCAGCGACCCCACGCCGCTGAACGTCGTCTGTCCGGTGGCGAGACCGACCAGAAGGTCTCCGAGAAGCAGCACCCCGACGACAGCCAACAGAAGCGCCCCCGGTCGGTCAACTGCGAGTCGGCGACCGCGCGAGTAGGTCTCAGCGATACCCATTGATAACTATCCTCACGGTATTCGCGGACGTGAAACGGTGATAAGTCTTTCTTCATCTGGCGAATGAACGGCGGGGTCGCCCGGAGTCGGAGGGCAGATGTGTGCACGATTGTGCACAGAAGTCGTCCGGCACACGAAATCGGACGGCGGCGGGGAGTAGTTCTTTCGCGTCGGAGGGCGAACGGCAGGTGATGGACGACAGCGACGAGCGTGCGGTTCGGGTCGGCCGGGCGGACACGGCCGAAGTCGAGACGCTCGCGGACCTCTGGGTCGAACTCGCCGCCGACCAGCGGTCGTACCGGTCGCATCTCCGAGCCGACGAGAACCGCGAACAGATTCGGGAGGCGATGGCGCGCCACGTCGTCACCGACGGCATCCGCGTCGCCCGCCTCGACGACGGCGTCGTCGGCTTCGTCATGTTCGGTCTGGAACGCGGCGACTACGAACAGGACGAGACGCGCGGCGTCGTCCGCAATCTCTACGTCGTCCCCGCTCACCGAGGGCGCGGCATCGGTTCCCGCCTCCTCGCCGCCGCCGAGTCGGTGCTGACGGACGCCGGCGCGACGCGCCTCTGCCTCGAAGCCATGGCGCGGAACGAACGCGCTCGGCAGTTCTACGAGCGACACGGCTACGACGTCCACCGGGTGGAGTTGGAGAAGGCGGTCGAAAGCGATACACACTCAAAGGAGGGCTGATTACTCGCACTCGCGCCAGGGGAGCATGGGCGGTTCATGCACTCGACTTGTAATCGAGACTTCGTGGGTTCGAATCCCACCCCTGGCTCTTTTGTCCGAGCGACAGCGAG
>NZ_WPCD01000056.1:0-17382 GCF_009741955.1 Halogeometricum sp. CBA1124
CTGGTGTTCCTCGGCGCGACGTTCGTCGGCGCGATGTTCGCCCGGTCGTTCAAGGAACTCACCTTCGTCACCGTCGCGGTGTCGGTGTTTCTCACCTCCTACACGTTCGTCCCGGCCATCTTCACGCAGGTGACGCCCGTCGCGCTCATCTCGCCGCTGACGCTCGTCGTCCGCGACCTTGGGGCGGGGACGGTGAGCCTCGGTGCGTTCCTGTTCTCGACGGGGCCGTTCGTCCTCTGTGCGGGCGTGCTGTTCCTCCTCGGCGCGGGCGTCTACCGCGAGGAGGACATGTTCACCCAGCGGGCGGTGCCGCTGAAGTTCCTCGACGCCCTCGACGCGCGCGTCTCCCGCCCGCGGGACGTGGCGCTGGTCTCGGGGCTCTCCATCCCGTTCGTCTTCGTCGCCGAGTTGCTCGCCATCGCCGTCCTGTTCGTCCTCCCCGTCGAACTGACCGTCCCGCTCCTCCTGACGTTCGTCGCCCTCGTCGAGGAGGCGGCCAAGAGCCTCCACGTCTACGCGGCGTTCGAGAAGGGGCGGTTCGAGCGGACGACGCGGACCGCCCTCTCGCTCGGCGCGCTCTCGGGACTGGGCTTCTTCGTCGGCGAGAAGTTCACCGCCGTCGCGCAGGTGGTCGGCCTGCCCGAGTTGACGCTCGGGCGCGCGGCCCTCGGCCCGTCCGGCGTCGGACTCGACGTCGGCGTCCTCGCGGCGGTCGGGTTGCTCCTCGCGCCGCTGGCGCTCCACGTCGTCACGGCGGCCGTCTCCGCCGTCGGCGCGTCGCGCGGGAAGCGGTGGTACGCCGCGTCGTTCCTCGTCGCGGCGGCGGTTCACACCGCCTACAACCTCGCGGTGGTGAGCAGCCTTGGGTGACCCGCGCGTGACCATCGCCAAGCGGGAACTCTCCTCGCTCGGCAGGGAGAAGACGATCGTCCTCGCCTTGGTGCTGCAGTTGTTCATCGCGGCGTTCTCGTCGTTCCTCGTCGTCGGCCTCGTCTCGCTGTACGACCCCGGACAGGTCGGCGGCTACGAGGTGGACGTGGCCGTCGCGGGCGACGCCACCGACGAACTGGTGCGGGCGGCCGACGAGGTTCGGGGCGTCGACCCGAGCGTCTACCCCGACGCGGCGTCGGCGACGAGCGCGTTCGAGAACCCCGCCGCGACCGGTATCGACGCGGTACTGATAGGTGAGCGACGCGACGGCAGGCTGTTCGTCTCGGCGTCGGTGCCGGACTCGAACGTCCAGACGACGGTGGTCGTCGTCCAACTCCGCGACGTGCTCCGGAACCTCGAACGGACGGAGCGACTGGACCGCGCGGCGTCGCTGTCGACGCTGCCCATCGACCTCCCGCCGGAGACGCGTTCGAGCCCGTACTACGGCTTCACGTACACCGTCCTCGTCCCCCTGCTGCTCTTCCTCCCGGTGTTCATCAGCGGGTCGCTCACGGTGGACTCGCTGACCGAGGAACGCGAGCGCGGGACGCTGGAACTGCTCCGCGTCGCCCCCGTCACCCTCCGGGAAATCGTGGACGGCAAACTCCTCGCGGCGGCGACGCTCGCGCCCGCGCAGGCGGTCCTGTGGCTCGTCCTCCTCGGGTTCAACGGGACGGACGTGGCGAGTCCGGCGACGCTCGTCGTCCTCGTGGCGGCGCTGTCGACGCTCGTCTGCTCGCTCGCCGCCGCGGTGGCGTTGCTCGCGCCGGAGCGTCGCACCGCGCAGTTCCTCTACTCCATCGGCGTGCTGTTCGTCTTCGGCGGCACCACGCTGTTCCCGCACAACCCGGTGAACACGGCGGCCAGACTCGCAATCGGGAGCGCCGACGCCGCGGCGCCGTTCGTCGTCCTCGCGTACGCCGTCGGCGCGGCGGGCGTCTACGTCGCGGTCCGGTACCTCGTCGGCGACGTGGACGCGAACGAACTGTGAGACGGGTCGCCGCCGCCGCGCTCCGCCGAAGCGGAACGCACACAAACCCGGGGGACGCACGGGCGAACATGGGAATCGGAGGCACGGCGAAGAAGCTCCAGAAGGTGGCCGAGATGGCCGAAGACGTGTACGCGCGACTGAACGAACTCCGCGAGCAGTTGGCGGAGATGCGCGAGACGGCTCAGGACACCCGGGACCGAGTGGACCGACTGGAGACGGAGAACGCCGAACAGCGCGCGCTGCTGGAGGCACTCGCCGAGCGAGAGGGTATCGACGTGGAGACGGTCACCGCCAACGCCCACATCAAAGAGGCGGAGACGGACGAGTCGAACGCGGCGGCCGACCCGAGCGACGAGGCGGCGGCCGGTGAGACGGCCGACGGCGGCGACGACGCGCAGACCGAGAACTGACCGGCGCTCTCCTGCGGACTCGATTCGCTGTCGCCCGTCCGTGCGCGCCGTCTCTCCAGTGTCGTCACTCTCCGTCTCCAGCGTCCGCACTCGCTCTCTCTCCAGCCCCCTCACTTGCCGTCTCCAGCGTCCGCGCTCGACGTCTCCGGCCCCGCGGATTCGGCGACGGCGGACCCGCCGATGGGAACTTTGAGGTACAGGGGCAACATTTGCCAGCGCATGACCACCCACCGGGAACCGCTCGCTTCGGTCCTCGACACCGTCGGTGAGACACCCCTCGTCCGCGTCCACGCATCCCCCGACGAGGTGCCGGTGTACGCCAAACTGGAGTCGTTCAACCCCGGCGCGAGCGTCAAGGACCGCATCGGGAAATACATGCTCGAACGCATGCTCGACGACGGGACGCTCTCGGAGGGAGGCACCGTCGTCGAACCGACGGCCGGCAACACCGGTATCGGCATCGCCGTCGCCGCCGGGCAACTCGGAATCGACGCCGTCTTCGTCGTCCCCGAACGCTTCAGCGTCGAGAAACAGCAACTGATGCGGGCCCTCGGCGCGACGGTTGTCAACACGCCCACCGCGGACGGCATGGGTGGGGCCATCGACCGCGCGCACGAACTCGCGGCCGAACTCGACGACGCCGTCGTCCCCCAGCAGTTCTCGAACCCGCTGAACGCCGAGGCGCACTACGCGACGACGGGGCCCGAGATGTACGAGGCGCTGGACGGCGACGTGGGCGCCGTCGTCGCCGGGTGCGGGACGGCCGGGACCCTCATGGGTATCGCCCGCTACGCCCGCGAACGGGACCCCGAGACGCACGTCGTCGCCGTCGAACCCGAGGGGTCGCTGTACGCGACGCTCGTCGGCGTGGACGGCGACGAGGAGGCGTACAAGACGGAGGGCATCGGCACCCACGACCCGACGACGAACGAACTGTTCGACCCCGAACTCGTCGACGAGGTGGTGCAGATATCCGACCGGGACGCCCACGCGGAGGTCCAACGTCTCGCCCGCGAGGAGGGCCACCTCGTCGCCTCCTCGGCGGCCGGCCGCGAGTCTCGCGCGCGCGACGTCGCCGAACGCATCCGCGACGGCGAGGTGGACGCGCCGGGCGACGCCGTCGTCACCGTCTTCCCCGACTCCAGCGAGCGATACCTCTCGAAGGGCATCTACGGCGACTTCGAGTCGTGGGAGGGGTAGGCGGTTCGCTCGGACGCCGGCGCGTCTCCGCGACCGATGCTCAGCCGAGGAGGCGGCTGTGTTCGACCTTCATGCACTTGTCCTGGACGAAGGCGAGTCCGGCCTCGCGCACGCGCCGTTTCGCGTCGTCGTTCGTGATGCCGAGTTGGAGCCACACCGTCCCCACGTCGCCGACGGACTCGTGTCGCTCGACGGCCGCCTCGGCGATGTCGCCCGCCTCCTCGCTGGGACGGAACACGTCCACGACGTCGACGCCGGCGTCCGCGGGCACGTCCGCCAGCGAGTCGTACGCCGTCTCGCCGAGAATCTCGTCGGCGAAGGGGTTGACCGGTATCACGCGGTAGCCGTGGTTCTGCAGGTAGACCGGGATGTCGTGCGCGGCCTTGCCGGGCGTCGTCGAACAGCCGACGACGGCGACGGTGTCGGCGCTCAGTATCTCGCGGAGTTCCTCGTCCGTGACCATGCGTGAACGGAGGCGGGCCACCGACAAAAGTCGTCGGTGGACGTGCGTCGGGTCGGTCAACTGGGGCCGCCTCAGCGGACGCTCGGAGGGGTGGGTGAAGAGCGCGGGTGGAGAAGCGGGTCGGTGACGTCCGTGAGTCGCGAGTCAGTCGGAGGCGAGGCGAACCTCGGGTTCGCGGTCCTCGTACGTCGTGACGATGCCGTCGAACAACTGCTTGAGCGTGTTCATCGTCTTGTCGTCGTGGGCGCTGGAGTCGATGGCGAACAGGCCGAGGCCCTCGACGCTCTGAATGCGGCCCGTGAACACGTGCAGGAAGCGGAACACCGTCTGCAGGTCGGCGTACATGAGAAGCGTCGACAGCGAGTGGAGCATGATGCGGTTCTGCTCGATGTTGCGGTCCTGATAGAACGCCTGCAGGAACTCCGAGAGCTTGATACCGATGCCGGTCATGTCCACCGGCGACGAGGTGTACTTGATTCGGTCGTCGTCCCGAATCTCGCCGACACCCTGCTGTCGCGTCACGCAGTCGACGACGGCGACGGGCTTTCCCTCGTACGGCGTGCGCTTCTCGAAGTCCGAGAGGACGCGCTTTGCGCCGTCCTTCGTCGTGACGATTATCGCACCGTCGCCGTTCGTCGCCCCCTCGGCGAGGATATCCAGCGCTATCGAACGCTTACCGGTAAGCGGTGGCCCACTGATGAGGAGGTTCGTTCCCGGGGGAACCTCGGCATCGACGGCCGGTGACAGGTCATACATGTGGGTGCCTCTGTGACGACCTGCCGACTAGTGGGTGTTCGCTTGCGCGGCGGGTGACCTCACCGAGAGTCATCAAACGGTACAACGATATTGTGAGTCAATAATATTCTTTTTGATTCTATGACCGTCGTCTCGGAGAGAGGTGTCAATGTAGTAGGTTCTTTGTGTGAGGTGAGTCGCCACCGCCGGTCGTCGGGGCGTGTGGTGCGACTCCGCCGTGTTCGTTCGTGTCCGTTCGTCCCCACAGAGGGTCACACACCACCTATAGTTGATGGTCGCGCCGCAGTCGGCGTGACGGCACCGACCGGCGCGCTCCTGCCCGACTGACGCTCCTATCCGACCGGCCCCGGCGACAGCAGGAGTCGGCCGGCGATGAACGCCGCCGTCGCGAGGAGCATCCCGTGTTTGAGACGCCGTTGCGCGAGCGAGGGATTCCGGAACGACCGGACGCAGGCAATCAGCATCACGAGGTCCGCGGGGACGACCAGGGCGAGGTAGGCGACGCCGAACACCCCGTCCACGTACGGGTAGGCGCTGGCGACGACGGCGACGACCATCGCGGCGACGCCGACGCCGAGCGCTCGTCGCTCCCCGACGACGATGGGAAGCGTGCTGAGGCCCTCCTCCCTGTCGCCCTCGAGGTCCTCGACTCTTTGACTACCTCCCGCGTGAACGTCGCCAGCGCGGCCAGACCGAACAGGACGAGCACGTTCGGGTCGAAGGTGCTGTCCACCGCCGCGGCCCCGAACAGGAACGTCGACCCCGTGAGGTAACCGACGACGAGGTTGCCGACGGCCGGCAGTCCCTTGAAGTATTCCGTGTACGCGACGAGTGCGACGAGGTTGACGACGGCGATGAGCAACGCCTCGACGGGGAGCGTCACCGCGCAGACGACGGCGCCGAGGAACAGGGCGACGCTGAACGCGAACGCCTCGCGCGGACTCACCGCACCGCGCGGGATGGGCCGGTCCGGGCGGTTTATCGTGTCTATTTCGCGGTCGAAGTAGTCGTTGACGGCGTTCCCGGCACCGGTGGCGAAGACGGTGGCGAGTACCGCCGCGAGGACGTGCGACGGCGAGGCGAACAGTCCCGCCGCGACGAACGACCCGGTGAACGTCAGCACACCCGCCGAGACGACGTTCCCCGGACGCACGAGTCGAGGAGGCCGCGAGCCGTCTCGGCGGCCGACGACCCCTCGCCGACGGACGACTCGGACTCTGCGGCGGGTGGCATACGCGGTACGTCTCTGTCCCGCGAAGATAAAAGACGCGGAGTCGGGGGTCGCGGTCGGGTCGAATCCGTGGGTTTAAATTGAACCGTCCCGGTACGGAGTAATGAGGGCGCTTAGCTCAGTCTGGACAGAGTGCTTGGCTTCGGACCAAGTTGCCACGGGTTCAAATCCTGTAGCGCCCATGATTCTTCCGCGAACGAAGTGAGCGGAGAATCATCTCCAGCGAAGGATTTGAACTAGCGAGCGGCTTCGCCGCGAGTGGAGTTCAAATCCTGTAGCGCCATACGGGATTTCTGCGGTGTGCGTTGACGGTACAGCGGCCAACTTCGTCCAAAGCCAAGCACTCTGTCCAGACTGACTTGAACACGTGGCGTGACGCGCCTCGCCGTCGTCGTGGCTTCCCCTAGCGCCGTACACCATGACCCACAAGTAGATTTCTCAGGAGAAAGAGAACGTCGTCACTTCATCGAGGGGTTGTACGGAGGAACCGATCACCCGCTATTGCTCCCCGTCCTGTAGGCCAATCATCCCACCGCCGCCGATGGGAATGTCAATCTCTCCGTCTTCCGCGGTCGCCGTCTGGGTCATCGTGAACGTCTCCGTCGTACCGTCGTCATCCGAACCGAGTACCTTCCAGGCGACGTACAACGCAACCACGCCGGCGATGGCGTACTCCCACCGGATGCTGTGCTCGACGGAGTGAACGTGTTTCACTTCGCCCGTCAGGTTCTCCGTAGGCGGGTTCATGCCGGGACACCTCCGCTTGCAGGCACTGTAGTGGCGTACAGAGCCAGTACGACGGCTACCACGACGACTGCCCCGAGAACCCATCCTGACGGCAGTGAGGCCGATTCAGGCGCCGTCTCTACGTCCGAAGCCTTCACGCAACAACCCGGTACGAGTTCGAGAAAGCGAACTGACGGCGACTGACGGCCTGTGAGTGGCCGTCTCTCGTCTCCCGTTCGCCGCACAGTCACCTACCGAAATAAAGCCCGTGAGACTCGCACAGTCCGTGCGAACTCCCTCGTTGTTGCCCTAAGATTGTGTCTCGGTACCAACACTCTCAACTCTCGTAGCGCGCCACTTCCGACATTATATATGCTGAGACATTGACAGTCAAATAGAATGACAGAGATTGTGGAACAGGTAACCAAGTCACTCATCGTCGCCGCAGTAGTCGCTGCCGTACTCGTCACACTTGCCAATCACTACCCAGTCGTAGCTCCGACGGTCGGGACATTGCTCATCGGACTGGGCATCCTTGTTCCTGGGACAGGGGTTACGATCTATGTACTGGATTTACTATGACTAACCGAGCAGAGGTGGAGATACTTGTTCTCAGTGCGGTTATCACAGGACTCGTTATTTTCTTGGGCATCTTCGTTCTCTCAAATACAGCTTCATTGGCTCCAGAAGCCGGCGATCATCTCTATCGTGCAGGAGAGTCGTTCAATGATGGGTTGGTAGCTGGTTTCATCCTGTTGGTGATTGGTACACCTCCGGCGTTTCTGTATCTCCTAAGCGGTCGGTGAAGGGGATATAGTCAACTTCACTGGAGTACCGATAATAGCCGAGTATCGGAATGAATCTGCCCTGGATTCGTGACCCAACCGCTGAATAGGAGGGGATAGGTGGCGTCGACGAGCGTTTAGTATTCCGCGTTATCGAGAGAACTCACCTAATCCGGAACACCCCTGACTCTTGAAATTAAGACCATTCGCCCTGTTGGAAGAGATGGCCGTTCTCGACGAACCTCTCAGAAAATTCTGCTATATAAGAGATACGATGTTGGTGAGTAAGTTGAGTATACTCGGGGAGTAGTTGGTCCATAGATTTAATGGACGACTCAAAATAGAATTCAACGAAGAAACCTCCATGCCAGCCATCGCCTCGGAACGCATCAAGTTCGGAAATGAAGAAAGCAATCCACCTTGGTATATAAAACCAAGCGGCGAGCAGTGTCCGGACTGTGATGTTTCCAGAGGTGAGAGACACGAAAAGGGGTGCGATGCAGAACAGTGCCCGATTTGCGGAGAACAGCTGATTGCTTGCGAACACGGGTCAGAGCTTCTGGAGTAGAGTGCCGGACTATCTGGGTGTTCCCACCGAAGTCACCCTTAGTTCTCCCTCAATATTCGACAGAGCGATAGCAACCGAGAAACCGTAAACTCGACTATTTGTCATGTTCAACCCCGGAGCATTAATTCCGGATGGTTTCGCCTCGATTCGAACACCCGAGTGGTAGAATGAGCCTTGTAATGCGACCAAATCATCATCTGACGAATACTCAAGCTTCAAACCAATATCCCTTGGTTCATGCCAGATGCTGAATTTATTCTTGCGATATTCCATATCCCAGACTTCGTCTGTATAGGCTATCCATTCATTTTCTTTAATCTCTGCCATTAGGTTATCATCTTCATCATACAATGTGAGGTCATATGTCAAGATACCATTGCGAAATCCAATGTCGAATAGTGACTCGCCTTCAACCTCTAATATAGTCATCCGCCTATCTTCGGTAACTTGGAAATAGTTCCCTGCCAGCTTGAGATACGGATTACCGGACTCAAAAAAGAATTCGTATTCAACTTTTTGCGAATTATGAGGGTTTTCTTTATATTCGTAGAGTTGGTCTGGGGTTAGAGCTTCCGCATTTGGGCCAGCATGATCATGGTGGTTTGGACATAAAGCGACCATTCTGTCTGGGTCATGGTGCTTTTCCTCAGCGAATGGGACAATATGATGATATTGTATAATCGGAACGCCGCATATTACGCATCCGAAATTTGCTTCCTGTCGTAATTCTCGACGAACGTCTGCTGGAGGCCGCCGAGGAATCGAACCATTAGCCATAGTAATTCGAACATGACTACAGCATAATAATTGTTGACTCAACTAGCTGATAGCATATAATAAGTTTGGCGTGTGTTGGCTGTCCTAGCTGGAAAATATGAAGTGAATCTACTATTCAAAGCTCATCAAATATTACTCAGATACACCCTCCGTTGCTCTACCTTCTGTTCCTCCGTCCGCTGGTCGTAGTGCTTCCCCAGGACTTGCTGGCCGACGTTCATGCGGTCGCTGACGATATCGAATACTCGCACGTAGCCCCGCTCACCGGGTCACCACTCCCTCCGCGTCACCGGTCGGAACTCGGGTTCCCTGTCTCGGAGGCGAGCGTTGCTTCGGTCTGCGCTTCGATTTCCTCGCAGAGTCGCCTGTCCAGACGAGCTTCGAGTTCCTCGAGCGAGCCGGAACCACTTCCGGCACCGAATTCAGCACCGGAGTCCACGTCTCTCTCGGTGAAGTAGAGGCACGTCGTAACCGGGCGGTCGTCGTCGAACGCCGCGACCATCAGCGCGTACGCCTCGAGTTGCGGCTGGTAGTATTCGACCTTCTGCTGCAGTTTCGATTCGTCGACGTGACCGGTCTTGTAGTCGACCACCGTGGCTGTCTCGTCACCGAGAACGAGGCAGTCGACGATACCGGCGATGGTGCCGTGAGCCAGGTCCACGCCCGCCTGAAGCTCCCGATAGACGGCGTCGTCGCTGTCGGTTAGCGTGCGAACGTAGTCGTTCGCTCGCCGGGCATGTTCCGCGACGCGGGCGCGGTCGGCTTCGGTGACCGCTCCCTCGTAGTCCATCGACCTGAGCGCGTCGTCGACGACGTCGTCCCAGCGGTCGGCCGGAAGCTGGAGTTCGCAGACTCGGTGGACTGCCTCCCCGAAGAACCGCCCGGACAGTTCGGACCCTCCGGCCTGAACGTCGGCAGGCACGTCGTCGTCTTCGTCCCAGTCGGTGCCGTCGTCCCCTCGTCGGTAGCGCACGGTGCGCTCTCCTTCGTGGAACACCAGTTCCCCGTCTTGCCGGTCGCTCAGCACGTCTGCGACCTGATACGGCGAGAGCTTGTACCGGACGGGCTCCGGTCGAACCGGTGAAATCTCGACGCTCGTCGGGGGGTCCTCGACGTCGACATCCCGGGCCTGCGCCTCCGGTCGCGGCGGGAGTCGTACGGTGTACGACGGAGCGTCTCGGTCAGGCTCTTCTTCGCCGGTGAGCGCGTCGACGTGGAGCCGGCCGGTCGCTCGTCCGTGAGCCTCGAGGTCGGCGAGCAGGTCTCCGTCACCGAACAGCGAGTCCTGAACGAAGTCGCTCCAACGCTCGGGTTCGTCAGTCTCCGGGGCTTCCAGTTCGGTCAGCGATTCGTCCCCGTCGCCCTCAGTCCCGTGCGTGCCGGCCAGAATCAGGTGGTCGCGAGCCCGCGTGCAGGCGACGTACAGGGTGCGCTTCTCTTCGGCACGGAGTTTTGCGAGACGGCGTGACCGGAGTCCTTTCTTCGCGACCGTATCGGTGCTGTCGAAGGGGTCGTCGGTGTCGGGCACGGACAGTCCGAGCGCCGGGCGGTCGTTCACGTCGTCGAACTCGGTTCCCCCTGCGAGTGGCGGGTCAGTATTGAATTTATCTCCGAGACCGGGCACGATGACGACGGGGAACTCTTCGCCCTTCGCGGCGTGGACGGTGAGGATCTGGACGCCTGTTTCACCATCGGGAATTGCGGCTTCGGGGTCGTAGTTGGTGAATTCTTGGCGTTCGTCGAGTCGCGTGACGAGTGCGCGCAGACTGCCGGCGTCGCTGACGGCTTCGCGCAGGTACTCTTCGAACTGTTCGACGTTGGCGAGCGCCTGTCGCGGACGTTCGTCGGCGCTGAGACTCACGAGGTAGCCGGTCGCGTCGAGGGCGACGTCGAGGAGTTCTGCCCACGAGTCGACCTGTGGCCCGGCGGCATCTTCGGAGGCACCGGCGAGCGTTCGCAACTCGGCGAGTAAGGAATGACTGCGTGCAAGCGCGGTGTCGTCCGTCTCACCGAGCGTCTCCCAGACGTCACCACCCTCTACGACTGGGGCGAGTTCGTCGTCGGTGAAGCCGAACATCGGGGAGCGAAGTAATCCGAACAGGCGGATGTCGTCCGTCGGGTCGGCGAGGACGCGGAACAGGTTCGTCAGCGTCCGAACTTCTGGCGTGTCGAAGTAGCCCTTCCCCTGAACGACTGTGTACGGGACCTCGTGGTCGTCGAACGCGCGCTTGAACTCGTCGAGGTGGGTCCGCTTTCGGATGATGACCGCGATATCGTCGTACGTCACCGGACGGACGTCCGGGCCGCCTTCGGGGTCGGGGTCGTAGACGCGTGTCTCGTCTCCGACGAGGCGCGTAGCGCGCGCTGCCACGGACTGAGCTTCTGCCCACCGTCGCGCCGAGGAGGGTGCGTCGTTCAGCGGGTGGTCGCGGTCGAGGACGCTCGTCCGGAGGTCGTCGTCGGGGACGAGCAGGTACTCCGTCGTGGGCGTCACGCCGTGAGGGTTGTCCCGTCGCGGGCGGAGCGGTTGCGGCGTCGCCTCGAAGGCGGCGTCCGCGTCGTCGTCGAAGACGTCCTCGAAGAGACTGTTGAGGAAGCGAAGCAGCGGCGGGAGCGTTCGGAAGTTGTCCTGAAGCTGGTAGCCGACGACGTCGGCTCCTCCGCCCGTCGTTGTGGCGTTCTCGCTCCCGTTCGCGCCGACGAGCGCGCTTCGGGCCTCCTGAAAGACCGAGACGTCGGCGTTCCGGAAGCGGTAGATCGACTGCTTCTCGTCGCCGACCGCGAAGACGTTCTGCGCGCTGTAGGGGGTACCGTCGCTTGCGAGGCTGGTGAGCGACCGGACGATGTCCCACTGGTTGGGGTCGGTGTCCTGAACCTCGTCGATCATGACGAAGTCGAACTGGTCGGCGAGCGACTCCCGAACCGCGTCGGTTCCGCGTTCTGGATGCAGCAGATTCCGCGTCCGCTGGACCAGGTCGGTGTAGTCCAGCACGTTTCGGTCGCGCTTTCGCTCTTCGTACCGGCGGGCGGCGTCGTCGAACAGGCGGGCCAACGCGAAGAAGTACGGCGCGCCCTCGCGGTCGACGGTGATGTCGAGACCGTCACCCTCCGCAGATCGGTGTGTCGCATCCAGCCGTTCAACGATTTCGGTGACGATTTCGCCGATACGGTCGGCGTCTGCGTCGCTGCCGCTCCAGTCTCCCTTCACCGGGGAGTAGTTCGCGTACTCGTCGTGCCCGGATTTGGTGAGTTCGTCACACACGTCGTAGATCCGCGCTCGACGGTCACGAACGGAATCCAGGGCGTCCAGCCCGTCCGGCTCGTCGAAGAGTCTGACTGCGGTCCAGACGCGCTCAGTCCGCCCACCGGGATCAGTCTCGTCGAGTTCGACAACGAGTTCTCGGAGTTCCTCTACGAGCACTCGGAGTTCCTCGTCGGCACAGAGTGCATCCACCTCGTCGGCCGGGAAGGGGTGAAGTTCCGATTCGACGTACGCGACGTACTCGTCGATAGTGCGTGCGGGGGCGCTCCAGACGTCGGCCCACGCCTCGCTGCCCGGACGTTCTCCGAACAGGTCGTCTATGACTTCTCGGAGCGAGTACTCCGAGAAGGCGTCGAGCAAGAGCGAGACTTCGCGCGGTTCCTCTTCGACGAGTTCGTCGACGACGTCTCGCTGGAGTCGACTCGCCTCGACGTCGTCGAGGGTGTCGAACCCGGGGTCGAGGCCGGCCACCGCGTTCGCGTGTTCGGAGAGGACCCGCTGGCAGAACGCGTGCAGCGTGTGGATGTACGCCTCGTCCAGTCCGTCGAGGACTTCGCGCCATCGCTCGTGGTCGGCGCCGGCGGTTGCGAGGCGGTCCAAGACGCGTTCGCGGACGGTCTCTGTGAGGTCGCGTGCGGCCCGCCGCGTGAACGTCGTCACGAGGACGTTCTCGGGGAGGGCGTCCGGATGGTCTTCGAGGAGTTCCAGATACCGGAACGAGAGCGTCGTGGTCTTTCCCGTCCCCGCACCGGCGGTGAGTGGATAGTTATCTGAGAGCGCTGTGACGGCGTCGTCCTGCTGGTCGGTGAGGTCGTCTCGGCGCATCAGTTCTCCCCCTCCTCAGCCACGGGAGCCCATTCTACGCCGCGAGCGATCGGTGGGACGTACGCATCCCGTCCCTCGGATTCCATATTTTCCATGAATAGTTGGCGTCGGTGGGACCGGACGTCGCAGGCATCGCGGAAGGGACAATTCGAGCACCCGGCGTCGTCTGGGTCGTTGACCGTCGGATGGAACGTTCCCGCTTCGATGCCGGCGACGATGCTGGCGAGACGCCGCGGGACGACTTCGTCGAGGAACTCGCGGAATCCCGCGCGGGACTCGATGCTGGGTTTGTCGGAACCGTGGTACACCATCGGCGTCCCGCCGTATCCATCGTTGTACGAGTTCCCTCGCCAACTCGCGTTCGGAGGCTCGTCACCGACGAACCCAATCTGGCCAGCGGTGCTACTCACCTTTCCAGGTTCCTTGAGCCGGTAGTACCCGCCCCCGACGGTTTCGGTAACCTCGTCGACGTTCTCTTCCAGCATCTTCGCGTAGAGTGGCAACTGGAAGCTGAGTCCGTCCAGCGTGTCGCGTTCGGAGGAGGTGTATCCAGTCTTGTAGTCGCGGACGATGGCCCTCCCGTCGGACGTGACCTCTCCTCGGTCGAGGACGCCTCGGATTGTCGTTCCGTCGACGTCGATGGAGAGCTTGGTCTCGAACCACGAGGGCGCAGCCGCGAGCGGTCCGTTCTGAAGTCGGCCGTCGGGGTCGACGTAGAGTGCGAGTTCCTCTTCGAGGAAGCGAACGAGGATTCCGGCGGGCCGCCCGTCGACGGAGGTTCGGTCGTAGTACTCGTTCTCGGCTGGGTCACCGAGCCCTGCCAGCAGTTCGAAGAGCCATCGGTCGTCGAACTCGTCGTCCGCGGCTTCGAGTTCGTCGGTCGCGACGCGGAGCAGTCGCGCCTCCAGAGCGTCCCGCCCGACTCCGTCGAGCGATATCGGTACTCTGACCTCGTCTCCGAGTTCCCCGTAGAACCGCTCCAGAACGCCGTGAACGTACCGGCCGCGAGCGATCGGTTCCTCGTCGCGGTCCCGTTCTTCGAGCCCGAGAACCTCCGTCGCGTAGAAGCGGAACGGACAGCCCGCGTACCGTTCTACCTGCGTCGACGAGAGTCTGTCGAGCCGGAAGGCGAGCCCTTCTCTCGCCTCCCGTGACAGCCATCCGGTCCGGTTGGACGGTCGAGCCCGACCCCGGTCGGCTGCCGTCTGAACACCTTCGGTCGCCGTCTCGCCCGGTGCTGTTTCGGAGGCGAGCCGGTCGCTACTGCCGGCCGTCTCCTCGAACAGCCCGGTCGACGACGCGGTGGCCGCGTACTCGCCGAGTGTGTCGGGACCGGCGCGAGCGCCAGCCGTCGCGAACGCTCGCTGTGCGTCTGCTCGCGCACCGACTTTGTCTCGGCGGCCGTTCGGCGGCCGACCGACGAGGTGTCCGAACTCGTCCCGGCGCCGCGGTTCGGTGTCGGTGATGCGGCGAATCTCCGCGAGAATGCCCGCGTCGATGTACTCGGTTCCGTCGAGTTGCTGTTTCGGCCGCGAGAGAGTGACGGCTTCGGCCCCGGCGACGAGGCTCGCGATACGGTACTCGGCACGTCGCGCCTGGTCGGCCTCGGAGAAGTCCGGGTGCGCGTCTGTGACCGCGTCGACGAGTGCGAGGCGACTCGCCGAACCCGGGAACTGCGACGCCGTCAGGCCGAGAACGAACACGCGGTCGAACGTTCGCATCCCGAGTTCGGCGGCACCGAGAACTTCCACCCGGCCCTCCCGGACCGTCGGGTCGTCGGTGACGGAGACGGCACCCAGCGCGTGCCGGGCGCGTTCTCGTCGTCGCCGTCACCCGTCCGTTCGACGGCGTCCAGCACCCGTTCGGCACTGCGGTAGACGACCCGCTGTGAACCGGTCGTCGCCGGATTTTCGACCGCGTTTTCGATGCCGAGGTCCTCGAGGAACCGACGGTACGACTCCACGCTCCCGTCGTCGGCGACGGCCGCTGCCGCACTCAGCAGCGACTCGACGGCGTCGCGACGCGTTCGCCCCAGGTCGTCGAGGCTCTCGGCGTCGGCGAGTGCGTCGGACACCTGCGCCGCGCTCACGTCCTCCCAGTCAGCGAGCGCGGGTGCGACGAGGGGGTTGTCCAGAAGCGTTCGGAGGTCCTCACCGGGCGTCGGGTCCGCCAGCAGGTCCAGCGCGGTCAACAGTGCTGCCCCCACCGCCGTCCCGTCGAGGTCGTAATCGCGGGCGACGGCGTGCGGCACGTCACGGGCCGAGAACTCGTTCGCGAGGCGGTGGGCGTACGCCGAGGGAGCCGTGACGACGACGCCGACGTCGTCGGGGTCGACGCCCTCGCTCAGGAGTTCCTGTACCTGCCGTCCGACGTACCGCACCTCGCCCGGCAGCGACGACGGGAGGACCGTGTCGACGGTCGTCACGCCGAGGTCGACTGGAGCGGCGTCGGGCGAGAAGGGCGCCGCTGCCAAGCGGCGATTCGCCAGCGGTCGTGACGCTCTCGGTACGACCCCGTCGGGGTCGAAGCCGAGGTCCTCGACGAAGAACTCCCACGCGGGTGTCGTCGCCACGTCGACGCCGGCCGGACCGTCCGTCCCGGTCACTCGGGCGACGGACGCGGCGGTGGGCCACGCGTCGGCGATGGTCTCGACGACCGCCGCGGCGAGGACGGAGAGTCTGTCGAAGCCACCGACGATTACCGCGTCCGTGTGCGGGAACGCTCGGGTGACGTCGGCGTTCGCCACGCGACGATATCGCTCCGCCCACAGCGTCTTCCCCGCGGTGTCGGGGAGTTCGTCACGGCCGTCGTAGAACCGACCGACGACGCTCCCCAGTTCCGCACTCAGGTTGGCGAGGCCGTCCTCGGTGAGTCGCCGGCGAACGTCCTCGGGCGACAGCAGACCGGCGAACTCGACGAGACTGAGCAGGTCCTCCACCTGTTCTACGAGACCCGTCGGCGGTAGTCCGTCGCCGTCCACGAGCGAGGAACCGGCCGGAAGGCGGGACAGCGCGCGTTCGACGAGGCGAAGCCGGGTCGGCTGGTCCATCCGCGAGGCCGGGCCTCCGACCTCGGTTCGGTCGTAGCAACGGTCGACGAACTCGTCCAGCGTCAGCGCGGTGAGTTCGAGCGGACGACCGACCGCCTCCCACTGCGCTTCGACTTCCCGGAGGCGGTGCGGCTGATTCGCGACGTAGAGGACGCTCTCCGGAGTGCCCTCGGAACGGGCGGCCGCCCAGTCGAACGCCGCTCGGTCGACGGCGACCGCATCAGAGCCACAGAGGAGGCGAGACATTCGTTCGTCGTGCATGTCTGGTAGGGCACATAACGATTCCTGATACGTCACGAAACGAGCAGTTGTGTGACGAGTACCGTTCGGAGGCGAACGGCCGGAGAGGCCTCGCCGACCGGCGCTCGCGACGGTCTACAGCCACTCTCGCAGCCGCTCGCGGTGGAACTGCACCGCTCGCTCGCCGTCGAGTTCGGGAAACCGCGGCCGCGTCACCTCGCCCCGCGAGTCGACGGCCGAGCGAACGACCGCGACCAGTCGGTACACCGACCGCACGTTCGGATACGGACGCACGGACGCGTACCCGTCCCTGAACGCGACGCGGAGCGACTCGCTGTCTTCGACGTACCAGTCGGCGACGAGGTGCTCCGTCTTCGCGACGGAGAGGCCCGGCGCGGCGGCGAGCGGACCGCCCCAGTCGAGGACGGCCGCCACCGTCTCGCCGTCGAACACCGCGTTGCCGGGCCGGAGGTCCCACGGGTACAGTCTGGACGACGGACTCGACGGGAGCGAGGCGGCTTCGAGCGCCGCACCGATGTCCGGGCGGAGGCCGTCGAACGCCGGCGGGAGGGCGTCGATGCCGGCCCGCGCGTACGCACGGAACCACGCCGACCACGGCGACTCAGACGGCCGTTCCGGTGACTCGCTGGGCCCTCTCGACGACGTTGCGACGGCGAACTCGGTTGCCTCGTCGTCGTCGCCGAACCAGCGGTGGTCGTCGGGCGGCGTCTCGTCGTCCGCGACGCGGACCCGTCCGTACGAGTCGAACGCGAACGCTTCGTGGAGTTCGGCGAGGAACCGACCGAACCGGCGCGCGAGGCGGGTTCGCGTTCCGTCGTCCACGCGGGAGAACCGTTCGTGCAGGTCGGTCCCGGCGACGCGTTCGACCACCGCGTACGCCCGGCCGTCGAGGCGGCCGGCGGCGAGGACGCGCGGCGTGGGCACGGACGTCCGTTCGCGGACGGCGCGGGCGAGGGCGAGTTCGGTCCGGAACGCCGCGGCGTCGGCGGCGAACTGGACGACTGCACCGCCGCCGTCGGCGAAGGCGACGAGTGTCGTCTCCTTCGTGTTGCCGCGGCGGGCCGGTGGTCGCCGAGGCGACGGACCGGCCGGGGAACTCGCGTTCGAGGACGGTGGCGACGGTCGTCACTGCCCTCGACTCCCCGTTC
>NZ_WPCD01000114.1:0-11683 GCF_009741955.1 Halogeometricum sp. CBA1124
TCTCCGCGGCGTCGACGCGCGGGACGGGGGTCGCGGCTTCGTCTTCGTCGGTCGGTGTTCCGTCCGCGCCGGTCGACGCATCGCTCTCGTCGGTCGGCGTCTCGTCCGGCGGTGCATCTCCCCCGGCGGTCGCCGAACCCCCCTCGACCGTCGACGCGGTCGGTTCGCGCGTCGTCATCGGGCCTCGCGGCCGCCGAACCGGAGGTACGACGTCCCGTTCCGGAGGTTGTACAGTTCGACGCCGACGCCGACGACGGCCAGTCCCGCGAGGGCCAGGAGGAAGACGCCCTCGTACAGCGCGACGTACAGGAGGACGAAGACGACCGCCGTGTGGACCGCCGACGCGAGTTCGTACAGCGGGTGTTCGCGGACGGCGTCGAAGACGCTCGCGGCGAAGAAGCCGAGGACGACGACGGCCATCGCGACGAACTCGACCGTGAGCGGTTCGTTGGCCAGTCCCACGAGCGCCGCGAGGATGGCCGCCAACGCGAGGAAGACGGCGAGGCGGGACGCGCTGACTCGATATCGGAGGGTGGAGGGCACGGTTGCGCGTCGTTCGCCGTCGCGGCGGAAATGTATTCTGGTCGAAACGACGCGCCGGGGCCGCGGTGAATCGTCGGCAGGCCCCGGCTACACGCTCGTCCGCGCGGCGGCGGTGACGGTCACCGTCCGCCGGTCCCGTCGCGGAGGACGGTCACCTCGACGTCGTCGCCCGGGCGGGTCTCGAACGCGAGGTGGGCGGCGAACGCCGCGACGGAGGTCACCGTTCGGCCGTCGAGGCCGACGACGACGTCGCCGCCGACGGGGACCTCGCGGCCGTCGACCGCGGCCGTCTCGGAACTCCCGCGGAGTATCCCCGCGGCGGGTCCGCCCGGCGCGACGCGCCTGACGAGCACGCCGGTCACGTCCGTCAGGTCGTTCGCTCGCGCGACTGCGGGGGTCACCTCGACGACAGAGATGCGAAGCGTCGCGTAGCGGTAGTCCCGGCCCGCGGTGAGTTCGGGGACGACGGCTTCGACGAGGGACACGGGGATGCCGAAGTTGACGGCGACGCCCGCCCCCGAGTTGAGGACGCCGATGACCTCGCCCGCCGTCGACAGAATCGGCCCGCCGCTGTTGCCCGGGTTCGCCGTCGCGTCCACCTGTATCGCGCCGGGGATGGACGACCCGGTCGGACTGTCGAGGAAGCGACCCGTCGCGCTGACGACGCCGACCGAGAGGCTGCCGGGCAGGCCGAACGGCGCGCCGATGATGGCGATGTCCTCGCCCACCGACGGCGGGTCCGCGGCGAGCGAGAGTGGCGGCGCGTAGTCGGGCGGGTCCGACGGTTCGAGGACGGCCAGGTCGCCGATGGGGTCGGTGCCGAGCACCGCGGCCGTCCGCCACTCGTCGCGGTCGTAGCGGACGGACACCTCGCTCGCCGACCGGACGACGTGCTCGTTGGTGACGATTCGCCCCGCGTCGTCGACGACCCACCCGGACCCGGTTCTGGTCCCCGCGCTCACCAGCGTCACCGAGTCGCTGGTCCGCTCGTAGAGCCGTTCGAAGACCGACGCCGTCTCCGTCTCGGTCGGCGTGGGCGTCGGTTCCGCCGTTTCGGTCGGCGTCGGCGTCCGCTCGGTCGGCGTCCGTTCGGTCGAGGTCCCGGTCGCCGTCTCTCCGCGGAATCCCCCGGGACAGCCGGCCAGCGCGCTCAGGCCGCCGCACGCGCAGGCGGCGAGCAGTCGGCGTCGCGTCGCGCGCTTCCGACCGTCCGCGGGCGGTCCGGCCGCGTCGCCGTCGTCGGCCACGAGTTCCGCGCGGAGCGTCTGCTCGTCGTACAGCGGAAGCGACAGTTCCGCGGTCACGTTCCGGTGTCGCCCGGCGGCGAGGTAGCTCGACCGCCCGACGGCGTTCCCGTCGGCGTCGCGGACGCGGACGAACCCGCCGTCGGGGAGTTCGGCCTTCGCCACCCGAACCCGCGCCCCGTCCGGCGACTGGTTCTCGAACCGCACGTGCGGGTTCGGCGCGACGAGCGACACTTCCTGTGCGGTCTGCAGGAAGAACGGGTCGCTGTCGCGGACGCCCTCGGTCCAGAGCGTGGCGTTCACGCCGCGGGTCACGCCCTCTAACTCGAACGTCGCCCGGTACTCGCGGTTCCCGTCCACCGTCGCGTCCTCGATGAGGAGGAAGGCGTCAGGCTTCGGCGACCGGAGGCGCACTTCGAGCGTCGTGTTCGGCGCGCGCGTCGTCGTCCCGCGCACGGCGAAGGTGTCGTTCTCCCACGGGTAGTGTACAGAGTCGTTCGCCGGCGACAGCGTCGCCTCCGGCGCGACGAGTTGGAACGTCGTCGTCGCGAGGGCCGTCTCCTCGTCCACCATGCCGTTCTCCGTCGTCAGCGTCAACTGCATCTCGTAGGCGTTCCGCTCGGTCTGGTCGTAGACGGAGAGGTCGGAGGTGTCGAGGACGAAGTAGACGGTGTCCCGTTCGAGGACCGGAAGCACGGTGACGTTCGCCTCGGCGTCCTCGGTGACGACGTACTCCTCCGCGTCGCGGTTCGGCCCCGGCGAGGCCTGCGTGAGGTTCAGCTTCACGCCGTTCGACGCGGCGTCCCCGGACAGTTCCGACGGATTCAGCGCCGTCTCCAGCCCGGACTCGTGGACGCGCATCACGTGGTACTCGCCGCTGGCGAGGCGGTTGCTCGCGGTCATGACGCCCGTGAGTTCGCCCACGTTGGCGTCGCTCTCCGTCCCCGTGGCGGACGCGGGCGGTTCGAAGGAGACGGGCGCGACGAACGACTCCGCGGACGTCTCGCCGCGCGGGACGACGGTGAGCGTCGTCACGGCGCGTTCGTCGCCGCCGACGGAGACGTTCATGAAGTAGTCCGCCGGTTCGACCGGTTTCGACAGGGGGTCCGACACCCACTCGGCGTCGCCGCCCTCGACGAACTCGTCGGCGTCGGCCGCCGTCGTCGCGTACGTGTCGATGGTTATCTCCGAACTCCCGCCGCCGCCGAGGGCGACGCGGACGTTGAACCCGTTGTTCGGGCCACCGATGGTGAGGTTGGCGGGACCGGAGTGCTTCACCGTGAACGTCACTTCGTCGCCGCGGGTGACGGTCACGTTGTCGCCGCCGAACGACCCGGAGGCGTCTTCCTGTGCCGCGAACGTCGGTCCGCGCCCGGGGGCCGTCACCGCCCGTCGCGGGTCGGCGGGTGCGTCGGACGCCGTCCGGTCGGTGGCCGCGACGGAGTCCGTCCGCGCGTCGACCGAGACGGGTCGCGTCTGCTCGTCGGTCTGGAGGGCGAACGCGGGGGCGGGAGCGGCGGCGACGAGCAGCAACACCGCGGCCAACGCCGTGAGAGTGCGTGTCGAATGCATCGGGGGAGCGGCAGTTACCACTCACTACCGAGCATCTCACATAAAAGACTGCGGTCGAGTATTCAGAACTGATAATTTCCCCGTCGAGAGCGGTGCGCAGTCGGGAACTCGGGCGCGCCGAACCGGGTCAGAGCGCGGTCACGAACAGGAGGACGGTGGCGACTGCACCGAGCACCACGAACAGGGCGTTCTCGACGGTGGGCGAGCCAGGTTCGAGCGGTCCGAGTCGGCGGCCGTCGTCGCCGAACTGCGCGCCGAGCGTCGCGTCGTCGTCGGTTTCGGACGGGGTCGCACCCGACGGCTCGGTGGTCGCGGGCTCCGCGGACCGGCCGTTCGCGGCGTCCGCCGACTGGCCGTTCGCGGACCCGGCCGACTGGTCATCGCCGACACCCCGTCGTTCTTCGACGCCGTCGTCGCGGGTATCCATCGACCGGACCTACGCGACGGGCGGCCAAAGGCCTACCGCCGCAGCACGGTCGCTCGGTTCCCGTCCGCGCCTCGCCGCGGTGGCGTCCGACCTATCGGTCGGGGTCGGACTGGTGTTTGATGACGTTACCCTCGTAGACGACGCCGCGTTCGGCGTGGAGCGTCACCTCCGTGCCGGGTTCGACGCTCTCGGGCAGCGGTGCGCCGGATATCATCGGAATGTCGAGTTCGCGGGCGACGAGGGCCGGGTAGCCCGTCATGCCGGGGCGCGCGTCGATGATGCCGCCGAGTTTCTTCGCGTCGCCGTCGAACTCGCCGTCGAACTCCGCGGGGAGGGCGAGCACCGCGCCGTCGGGGACGTCCGAGAGGTCGCCGTCCGGCGAGACGGCCAGCGGACCGGCGACCCGGCCGCCGACGACTTTCCGTCCGGTGGCGATGGCCTCCGCGGCGACGTGGACCTTGAGCATGTTCGTCGTGTTCGTCCCCTCTAGCTCCGTCATCATCCCCGAGAGGACGACGAGGGTGTCGCCCGACTCGGCGCGTCGGCGTCGAGGCGGCGTCGACGGCGTCGTCCATGATGTCGTCGATGCCGTTGCGGTAGGCGGCGTACTTCGGGATGACGCCCCACGAGAGGGCGAGTTGGCGGCGCACCCGGTCGTTCGGCGTCGTGGCGACGACGGGCACGCCGGGGCGGAACTTCGCCGTCTTCCGCGCGGTGTACCCCGACTCGGAGGCGGCGACGATGGCGGTGGCGTTCACGTCGCGCGAGAGGTAGCGGGCGGCGCGGGACAGCGCCTCAGTCCGGGAGTCGTCCTCGGCCGCGGGGACGTGTTGCTCTCTCGTCTCGTCGTACTCCGCGCTGGACTCTATCTGTCGGACGATGCGGTCCATCGTCTGGACGACTCGGACCGGGTTGTCACCGATAGCCGTCTCGCCTGAGAGCATGACCGCGTCCGTTCCGTCGAGGACGGCGTTCGCCACGTCCGACGCCTCCGCGCGGGTCGGCCGCCGCGAGTGGACCATCGAGTCGAGCATCTCCGTCGCGGTGATGACGGGCGTCCCCGTCGCCTGACACCGCCGGATGATGCGCTTCTGGATGATGGGCACCTCTTCGAGTGGCATCTCGACCCCGAGGTCCCCCCGGGCGACCATCACGCCGTACGACGCCTCGATTATCTCCTCCAAGTTCTCGACGCGCCCGCGCGCTCTATCTTCGCGACGACGGGTATGTCAGCGCCGAGGTTCTCGAGTGCGTCGCTGATGGTGTAGACGTCTTCGGCCGAGCGAACGAACGACGCCGCGACGAAGTCCGCGCGCTTCTCGGCGGCGACTTCGAGTTCCCGCCGGTCGCCCTCGGTGATGAGGTCGATGTCGAGTTTGACGCCGGGGAGGTTGACGCCCTTTCGACTGTCGAGTTCGCCGCCCGAGTCGATGCGGGCGACGACGGTGTCGCCCTCGACGCGTTCGACCGTCGCCTCGATGCGGCCGTCGTCGAGGAGGACGGTGTCGCCGGGTTCGGCGGCGGCGATGGAGTAGGAGAGACCGACTTCCTCGGGCGTCGCGTCGTCGCTCTCGACGAATCGGACTTCGCTGCCCGTCGCGAGGTGAATCGGCTCGTCGATGGGTGCGGTTCGCACTTCGGGGCCCTGCAGGTCCACCATCGCGGCGAGGGGTTCCTCGGTGCCGGCGTCGACCGTCCGGATGCGGTCGATGACCTCCGCTCTGTGCTCCGGCGTGCCGTGACTGGCGTTGAGGCGGGCGACGCTCATCCCCGCGTCGGAGAGTGCCCGAATCGTCGATTGGTCGTCGGACGCCGGGCCGAGCGTACAGACGATTTTCGCGTTTCTCATGACACGGACTACAGGCGAACGCGTAAAAAAGCCCGACGATGGACTACTCTCGTGGTAAAAACTACCATCTATAGCGCTCCCTCTACCGCTTCCCGGTTCGCCCCCGCGGCGAGGTTATCTCCGTTCGCCGCCTATCCTCCGCATGGATTCGACGGCACGACGCCGCCCCGCCGGGGGTGAGACGACGACGGGGCGGCCGGAGACGGACGGCGGGAGCACAGACGTGCGCGGCGACGGCGGCGGTATCGTCCCCGCGGACCGGACGCCGACGTGGGCCGAACGGAAGGCGCGGACGACGGGGCTGGCCCGCCTCACGTACGAGTACTTCGAGCGCTCCCGGCGCGAGGACGAGGTCCTGCGACAGGAGTCCGACTACGTCGAACGCGACGTGCTCGCGTTCCCGACGTGGCCGCACGAAATCGTCCGCAACTCCGCCATCGCGAGTTTCTTCGTCGGGATGATCCTGTTCCTCTCGGCGACGCTCCCGCCGCACATCGGTGCGCCCGCGAACCCGAGTTCGACGCCGGCCATCATCCTGCCCGACTGGTACCTCTACTGGTCGTTCGGACTGCTCAAACTCGACCCCATCAACCCCGAGTTGGCCGTCCTCGGCGGGCAGAAACTGATGGCCGACCGGACGTTCGGCGTCGTCGCCAACGCCATCGTCGTCGGCGTCATCGCGTTGGTGCCGTTCCTCAACAAGGGGTCGGCGCGACGACCGGTCGAGGAACCGTTCTGGGCCGCCGTCGGCGTCGGCGGCGTCCTGTTCGCGTTCACCGTCAGTATCCTCGCCATCAAGAACCTCGTTCCCATGAACCCGAACGTCCTGTTCGACCTGACGTTCATCGCGCCCGTCGTCGGCGGCGTCGTCACCTACGCGGTGCTGAAGACGATGCGCGAGGGGTACATGTACGACCTGAACCGCCGGTACTACCGCCTCCGGCCGCCGAGGTGAGCGCCGGACGTCGAACCGCGCCGGGTTCAGTGCTCGGCCATCGACGCCGGAATCCAGTCCGGTCGACGCCCCTCCCAGGAGGCGCGCCACCGGCCGTACTCGTCTTCGGCCTCCAGCGAGGCGACCACCGCTTCGAGGACGACGCGGTCCACGACGTACGCGCCGTCCGTCTCGCCGGTGAACCGCACGTCGAACGAGCCGTCGTTCTGGTCGTGGACGGCGACCCGGTGGATGCCGTCGCGGATGCCCCGGGGAACGTCCGAGACGAACCGGAAGGTGGCCGCGGCGAGGCGCGGCGAGAGCCGAATCGGCGGACCGCGTTCGAGTGCCACGTCGGCGCTCGTGAGACCGAAGTACATCGACGCTCACTCTCTGGGTCGGGGTAAAAATCGTTATGGTCGCCGCGCCTTCGTGGCAACCGCTTGAACGGTCGAGCGGTGTCGACCCCCGGACCGCCGTCCGGCGTCCGGTCGCACCCCGCCATCAGTCTTTAGCGCCGCGCGCGACTCGGCCGAACCGTGCAACACGTCACGGACGACATCGTCGGCAAACACGTCGTCGGGCCGAACGGCGACCGAATCGGCAAAGTGACCGGCGTACAGGACGACGAAGCGATGCTGAAGGGCGAGACCGGACTCTCGGCGGAGATGGAGGACGCGTTTCAGAACGACGACGGCGCGCTCTCGGTCGCCGCCGACCAGATCGTCGAAGTGACCGACGACGAGGTTCGGGTCGCCGTCGAGTCGCGGTAACGGCGCCGTCGCGACGCGTCGCCGTCGCGCGCTTCCTTACTTGACCCGCGTCCCGGGTTCGGCGTCGTCGTGCGTCGTGAGCAGGTCGGCCTGTTCGCCCGCGGCCAGCACCATCCCGTTCGACTCGACGCCGAACAGTTCGGCCTGCTCCAAGTTGGCGACGACGACGACCTTCTTCCCGGGCAGGTCTTCGAGGTCGTGCAGTTGCTTGATGCCCGCGACTATCTGGCGTTCCTCGACGCCGATGTCGACGGTCAGTTTGGCGAGTTTGTCCGCGCCCTCGATACCCTCGGCGTCGAGAATCTCGCCGACGCGCAGGTCGAGTTCTTGGAACTCCTCGAAGCCGATTCGGTCTTCGAGAAGCGGTTCGAGTTCGTCTGTCACGTCCGCTTCGCTCTCGTCGTCGGACTCGTCACTTTCGGTTTCCTCCGCCGTCGCGGCGACGCGCGACTCGAGTTTCTCGTTGAGTTCTTCGACGCGTTCGTCGGCTATCTTGTCGAAGAGTTCCGAGGGTTCGTCGAACGACGCCGCGGGCGCGTCGAGTGCCGCCGCCACGCCCACGTCGTGGACGGTCCCGTCCTCGTTCAGGTCGTCCCAGAGCAGTTCGGCCTTCCCGGGGGCGACCGGTTCGAAGAGGACGGCGACGGCCTTCGCTATCTGGACGCAGTCGCGGATGACCTGTCGCTTCTCCGCGCCGTCGTCGAGTTTCCACGGTTCGTGCTGCTGGATGTACTCGTTGCCGAACTGGGCGAGTCGGACGACTGCGTTGCCGACTTCGCGGACGGAGTAGTCGTTGACGCCCGCGGCGAAGTCGTCGATGGCACCCTCGATGCGGTCGCGCACCTCCTCGGAGAGGTCCGCGTCCGGCGTTCCCTCGTACTCGCGGTGGGCGAACAGCAGCGACCGGTAGAGGAAGTTGCCGACGGTGCCGACGAGTTCGTTGTTCACCCGGTCGCGGAACTTCTCCCACGAGAAGTCGACGTCCTGTTGGAACCCCCCGTTCGTGGCGAGGTAGTAGCGGATGAGCGCGGGGTCGAACCCCTCTTCGAGGTACTCGTCGGCCCAGACGGCGCGGTTGCGCGACGTGGAGAAGCCCTTGCCGTTCAGCGTGATGAACCCCGACGCCATGACGGCGCGCGGTTCGACGTAGCCGGTCGCGCGCAGCATCGCCGGCCAGAAGACGGTGTGGTGCTGGATGATGTCGCGGCCGATGATGTGGACGACGTCGCCGTCCTCACGCCACGCCTCCTCCCAGTCGAACACGTCCGCGCCGACGCGTTCCGTGTACTGCTTGGTCGAAGAGATGTACTCGATGGGCGCGTCGACCCAGACGTAGAGGACCAAATCGTCCTCGTTCTCGCCCGGGTAGTCGATGCCCCAGTCCATGTCGCGAGTGATACACCAGTCCTGCAGTTCGCCCTCGACCCACTCGCGCGGCTGGTTCTGCGCGTTGGAGGTCCCCTCCAGTCGGTCGAGGAACTCCCCGAGATACTCCTGCAGTTCGGAGACGCGGAAGAAGCGGTGGCTCCGGTCGCGGTACTCCGCGGCGTTGCCGGTGATGGTCGAGACGGGCGCTTCTATCTCGCCGGGTTCGAGGTGGCGACCACAGCCCTCGTCGCACTCGTCGCCCCGGGCGTGTTCGCCGCAGTACGGACAGGTGCCCTCCACGTAGCGGTCCGGGAGCCACTGGTCGGCGTCGGGGTCGTAGGCGATGGGTATCTCCTTCTCGTAGACGTAGCCCTCCGCCTCCAGCGTGCGGACTATCTCCTTCGTCAGTTCCGTGTTCGTCTCGTCGTGCGTGTGGCCGTAGTTGTCGAACTCGACGTCGAACTTCGGGAACGTCTCCTGATACGTCTCGTGGTGGCGGAGCGCGAACTCCTCGGGCGTGACGCCCTCCTTCTCGGCGTTGACCGCGACGGGCGTCCCGTGCATGTCCGACCCCGAGACGAACGCCGTCTCCTGGCCGAGTCGTTTCAGCGCGCGACTGTAGATGTCGCCGCCGACGTACGTCCGGAGGTGGCCGATGTGCAGGTCGCCGTTCGCGTACGGCAACCCGCAGGTCACCACCGCCGGGTTCTCCGTGGGGAAGTCTTCGTGGCTCATTATCGTGTCTGGTGGTTCTCGTGGGCGGGACCAAAACCCCGTCGGGAGAGTTCTGACTCGCTTCGCTCGTCTTCGCTCTCCGACGTGTTCGTCCGCGTGCGTCCCGCTGGTTTCGCGACTATCGGCCGGCGCGCGTCGAACCGTAGTTTCACCGGCGCGGACGGCGACTCGTGGGGCCGAGTCGGCGTCGCGCGGCGGGTCCACCCGGCGCTAAAACGGCGGCGTACGCATCGAACGGGACGGGTGGCTCGTCACGCCGGGACGTAGTGCGCGGCGAGGCATAACTCGCTCGGGTCTCACCAGCGTTCTTCCCGCCTCGCGACGAACGTCGCCCATGGACCTCCCACTCGTCGCGTTCGGCACCGCCTCGGTCGTCGTCCTGTTGCTGTTCAGCGCCTTCTTCTCCAGTTCGGAGACGGCGATATTCTCCCTCCCGGTCGCGTGGATAGACGACCGGGCCGCGACCGGGGACCGACGCGCCGTGACGCTGCGACGACTCCGCGAGGACCCGCACCGACTGCTCGTCACCATCCTCGTCGGCAACAACCTGGTGAACGTCGCCATCTCCAGCATCGTCACTGTCCTCCTCGTCGAGCACGTCTCCGCGGGCGTCGCCGTCACCGCCGCGACGCTGGTCGTCGGGTCCGTCGTCCTCGTGTTCGGCGAAATCGTCCCGAAGTCGTTCGGGCTGGGTAACGCGCGGCGCTGGTCGCTCACCGTCGCCCGTCCCGTCTCGCTGGTCGAGCGCAGCATCTCACCGCTCGTGGGGCTGTTCGACGCACTCACGCGCCGACTGACGGCGTGGCTCGGGGGCGAGACGGACATCGAGAAGCCGTACGTCGAGTGAGCGAGGGCCGGCCCGCGGCGACGCGAGTCGACGGCGAATCTCAGAACGTCACTCCGACGCCCGACAGGGTGACGACGGTGAACACCAACCGGCCGACGCTGCCGACGAACGTGGCGAGGGCGAACTTCAGGTAGTCCTCTTCGAGGACGGAGAACGCGTATATCGACAGCGTGTCGGGGAAACCCGGCACGCAGAGCGCGGCGGCCAACCCGGCGTAGCCCCACTTCTGGGCTATCTCGAGCGTCTTCCGCTCGGTCCACTCCATCACGTCGAACCGGGACCGGCGGAGGCGTCGCTCCACGAACCCGGAGCTCTTGGCCTCCTGTCCGATGTGGAACGCGAAGACGCTCCCGGCGGCCTTGCCGACGCCGCTGACGAACATGATGAGGGCGAGGCGGGCGGTGTTGGACAGCCCCAACTCCAGCGGGGCGAACAGGACGATTTCGCTCACGCCGGGGAGGGCGAAGGCGATGAGGAAGGAGTAGACGAAGATGATGGCGAGCCCGAACCACCCCGTCGCCGTCTCGACGGCAGTGGAGAGCCAGCCGAAGTCCGGCCAGATGCTCGGCAGTCCGCCGGACGCGAGGAGTTCGGAGACGCCGCTCGCGAGTACCGGTAACACCGTCGTCGACGAGAGGGCGTCGAGGGCGACGAGCGACACGATATCGGAGTTCCCCCACGGGTCGATGTAAGTCTTGAGATTCGGGACGACGACGAATCGTCGGTCCGCGACGACGAGGGCCGGTCAGCGCACTGCGTCCACGTCGGCGAGGAACGACGAGAGCGCCTCGCGGGTGACGTGCGGCATGCAGACGACGCGGAGGTGGCCCGCGTCGGTGCGCGAGACGCGCCACTCGCGGTCACGAAGCGCCGCGAACAGCGAGTCGGAGACGTCCGCGGCGACCAGCGGCAGTTCGGGGTCGACCACGTCGAACCCGCGCGACCGGAGTTCGCCCGCGAACCACGAGGCGAGGTCGGCGGCGCGTTCGTACTCGCGGCGGTAGCCGTCGGGCCAGAGTTCGTCCATCGCCGCCGCGGCGGAGGCGACGCCCGCACCGCTTCGGGTGCCCGTCAGCGTCGCCTGCGAGGTGGATTCGAGGTACGGCGTCTCGACGGCCAGCGAGTCCAGCCCGCTCCGGTCGCGGAACAGGAGGCCGCCGGCGGGGATGCACGCCTGCCCGCACTTGTGCGGGTCGACGGTGAGCGAGTCGACCGGCGCGTGCGCGAAACTCCACGCGCGGTCGGTGAACGGGAGGAGGAACCCGCCCCACGCGGCGTCGACGTGCAGGAAGGCGCCGGCGTCGTGGGCCACGGCGGCGAGTTCGGGGATGGGGTCCACGCGGCCGAACTCGGTGGTGCCGGCGACGCCGACGACGAGGACGGTGTCGTCG